>CADCWH010000308.1 GCA_902806395.1 uncultured Thermomicrobiales bacterium
GATGTCGAGCGGGCCTTCGCCAGTCTGGACCGGATCGCGCCACAGGTCGCCGTCTGGTACGAGGACAGCAAGCAACCGGTCGAACTGGTCGTCAATGGCGAGGTGGGGCTCGCGAGCGCCTGGAACGTCCGCACCACCCTGCCCGATGCCCGGGGTCAGATCGGCATCTCGTGGGCCGGGGGCATGCTCTCTGGGGATTCGTGGGTCGTCCCGGCCGGCGCCCAGAACGCCGACGTGGCGATGAGTCTGGTGAGCTACGCGACCCGCGCCGTACCCAACGCCAACTTCAGTCGCCTCATCCCCTTCGGCCCCGTCAACCGGGAGGCCCTGGCCCTGCTGACCCCGGGGGAGCGCGAGGGGCTCCCCACCGCCGAAGCGCACATGGCCATCCAGTTCGTCGAGAATTGGAACTACTGGGTCGATAACCGCGAGCGCCTCGGGCGCCGCTTCGACGCCTGGCTGGAGAGCGTCCGGCAACGTGAGGACCAGACCGCGCCGTGAGTCTCACCCACCGTAATCGGCGGGTTGCTATGGCCCAAGTCCCGCCGGCAGGATCCCGGGGGCGCCGGGTCACGCGACCGGTGCTACGATCCGACGACATCCCCCGACCTCTCGTCGTCGGGGGTCGCAAGGCTAGGGACCGTCCCGGAGGGATCGCGATGCGCGCCATTGCGGAGACGATGAGCGGCGGGGCGGGCGATGTGCCCCGCTCGGCCGAGGTGGTAGTGATCGGTGGCGGGGTCAATGGCCTCTCGGCCGCCTACCAACTCACCCGGCACGGGGTGCGGGACGTGGTCGTCCTGGAGCGTGCGGAGCTGGCGGCCGGAGCGACCGGCAAATCGGGGGCCCTGGTCCGGGCGCACTACACCAACGAAGCCGAGACGATCCTGACCCGCGAGAGCTTGCGGATCTTCAGAGCTTGGGATGACGAGGTCGGCGCCGGCTCGCCCGGGTTCGAGGCGATCGGCTTCCTCCAGGTGGTGGGCCCCGACGACGAGGCCAACCTGCGGACCAACGTCGCCACCCAGCGGGCCGTCGGCATCGATACCCGGTTGGTGACCCCCGACGACCTGCGCGACATCGAGCCTCTGATGCGCACAGACGACATCGGTCTGGCGGCCTTCGAACCTGATTCGGGATACGCCGACCCGGTGGCGACCACTCATGGGTTCGCCGCTGCCCTGACCCGCGCGGGGGGCAAGATCTTCACCCACTCCCCCGCTCTGCGCATCCGCACCGAGCGGGGCCGGGTAACCGGCGTGGACACGGCTAGCGGCACGATTTCGACTGGCGCGGTCTTGGTCGCGGCCGGTGCCTGGGCCGATCGACTGCTGGGTCCCTTCAGCATCGACTTGGGGTTGGTCCCGCGGCGGATCCAGGTCGCGGTGTTCCGCTGGCCAGTGGCGGTCCCCACCGGCGGCCGGCGCCATCGGGCCGTGATCGACACGACGCAGCGTTCATGGCTCCGGCCGGAAGGCGCCACCTCGACCCTGATCGGCGTCGAGCGCGGCAGCCGCGTCGCGGACCCAGACGACTACGACGAGACCGCCGACGCGGGCTATGTGGCCATCGCCCGCGACGCCCTCGCGGCGCGGTTCCCCGCCTTCGCCGCGGCGACGATGCGGGGCGCCTGGGCCGGGATGATCATGCAGAGCCCGGACGGCCACCCGATCATCGACCAGATCCCGGCGGTCGAGGGATTCTGGGTCATGACCGGCGACAGCGGGTCCTCGTTCAAGACCGCCCCGGCGATCGGCATCTGCCTGGCCGAGTGGATCACCGGTGGCGCATCCCGGCTGGTGGACCTCACGCCGTTCCGCTCGACCCGCTTCGCCGAGGGGAAGCCCTGGGTAGACGCGTTTCCCTACGCCTATACCATCGGTGAGGTGTTGACCATCTCTCGCTGACCGGATCGCGGTCGGGCGGCATCGGTTTCGGTCACTCCAGTGATTCACCCCGCCGCAGCGCGGCGTAGCTGGCGTGTCGCTCGAGCGGGATGATCCCCGCCGCCACGGCGTCACGCACGGCGCAGTCCGGCTCGTGGACATGCGTGCAGTCCTGGTAATAGCACTGCCCCAGGAAAGGCCTAAACTCCGGGAAGCAAGTGTCCAGCGTCTCGGGTGGAACGCCGGACATCGCCAGGGAGCGGATGCCGGGAGTGTCGGCGACGTAGGTGTCTTCACCCAGTCGATACAGCCGGGTGGCCGTGGTGGTGTGGCGGCCCTTCCCAGTCGCGTCGGAGATGATCCCGACCTGGCGCTCGCCCGAGGGGTCGAGAGCGTTGAGGACGCTCGACTTGCCGACGCCGGAGGGCCCCGAAACCACGGTGATCTTGCCGGCCAACGTCGCCCGCAGGTCGTTCAGGCCGATGCCGGCGGCGACGCTCAGTTCGATCAGTGGATAAGCCGCCCGGTAATCAGCGAAGACCTCGTCCACCGTCTGCCGCCGCTCGGCCCCGGTCTCGCCGGCGAGGTCCACCTTGTTGATGCCGATCACCACCGGGATGCCCTGCGACTCGGCCAGGATCAGGAACCGGTCGAGCATTCTCCGGTGCGGTTCGGGTTGGCGGATGGCGAAGACGAAGAGCACCTGGTCGGGATTCGCCAGGATCACCTGTTCGACGTCGCGGGTCTGCCGGGCCAGGCGCGCCAGCACTCTCGTCCGGGGGGCGACCCACTCGATCTGGCCCTCGCCGCCCGGTTGGTCGGTATAGGCGACCCGGTCCCCGACCGCGACCAAGTCAGTCTTGCGCCGGTCTCGCCGCAGCGTACCCCGCACGGTGCAGAGCAGCGTCGGGACCTCGGTCTCCGCGTCGGGCGCGACTTCGAAGTACTTGCCGAAGGCCCGGACCACCGTGCCGTGGAGGCTGCCGGGTGGCGCCTCGTCGAGCAGGCCGTGGACCGGTTCGGGCCGCGGCCCGCGGGTTGGCGGTCCGGCATTGCGACGGGAGTCGGCCCTCGGCATCAGCGGCCCGCCCGGGTGTGCATCAGGGGTCTGGGACAGGAAGCAGCCACGGGCCGCGACTGGCGAATAGCACAACGGTGAATCTCGGCCATTACATCAGGCATCGTCCGGCCCACCGGCGCGACTCTCGGGGGGGGGCGCGGGACAGGCCTCGACGTGCCAGATCGCCTCGGCCCCTCCCGCCAGGGCGAGTTCGGCCAGGAAATCGGCCAGGCGCTCCCGCCCGACGACGTAGCTGTTCTCGTGTGGGCGCAGGGTCTCGGATTCCAACCGGGTCACGACCCGGTAGTAGGGCGGTCGCTCCACGTTCGCCTCGTCCCACGGCGCTCCATGGCGGTAGTGGTACCGGCTACCCGTCACCGCGCTGG
The DNA here is from genome assembly GCA_902806395.1 of uncultured Thermomicrobiales bacterium. Next base: position 3,333 of record CADCWH010000308.1, read on the forward strand.
CCCAGTCCACCGGGGCCCAGCCACTCCCGTCATCGTGGTCGGGGACCCAGAGGAGATCGCTCTTCACGGGGGCAAACGGCTGGTCCGCCGAAGGGTCAGCCTCTGCGCTGACACTCTCCCGGTCGCGAGGCGATGCGGCGGCGCGGTGCTGGCCGGTCATGGGCGGCTCCCAGCCGCGTCGAGGACCGATCGAGCGTAGGCCACGATCGTGTCGACGGCGGACTCGAACGCCGGGTCGGGCCGGTCGCCGTCGGAGGCACGCGCCAGGATTTCAAAACGGGGGTCGATCGTGATCCGTCGCCACGTCGCCTCGACCGGCCGAGTACTGATCCCCAGCAGAGTGGTCATCTCCTCGTCCGACAGGTCGGCCAACCGCTCTTTGATCTGCGGCAGGGTCAGTCGTTGGGTCGTCTTCAGGTGGTCGATCAGGCGGAGGCGGAGTAAGTGCCCCGCGTCGTAGGTGGCGGAGGGTCCCCGGCCGAAGGCGGGGGCGAGCAGTCCCTGGCTGATATAGTAGCGAATCCGCCGTCCTGGCATGCCCGTCTCCCGCTCCAGTTCGGGGAGGGAGTAGCGATAGCGATCTGGCAACGCGGGGATGGGGCGCCCCCGGCCGACCGGGAGCACGCGGCTGTCCGCAGGCACGGTGCGCAGCCAGTCCCGCTGGTCGTCGGGCCGATCACCCTGGCGTTCACTCACCGGTCTCGCTCCTCGGCCACGGTCAGCATCGGGACAGGGTAGCACGCGCCCCTGGCCGCCCGGGGGGAACGATTCCTGCTCTGGCCCCTCCTCGACGCGCATGGCCGGACACGGTCCGGCCCGCCTCGGTAGGGAGGCGACTGGATCACCGACATCGATGAGGAACCAGAGGAACCCCATGAGCACGACCGACGACCGCACCACTACCCTGGCCGAACTAGACCGTACCCTGGAGTCGGCGGGCCTCTCGATCGCGACGTCGATCCAAGGCGGCACGCTCTACCTGGCGGGTGAGGTCGATTCTGAGGAGAACCACCAGGCCGCCCTCGACATCGCCGACGCGGTGGCGAAGACCGCCGGCCTGACCATCGACGACAGCATCGAGGTCTTCGGGGACGACTCGATCGCCGGGCCGTCGGCGACTCCGGCCGAGGAGTCCGGCGACTTCGCCTACCAAGACCCCGACACCACCGCCTACGGTGGACTGGAAGGCGATGTTGCCGGGACGGGACCCACGACCGACGAACTTGAGGGAGACTTCACCGACGACATCGGGACGACCGACCCCCAGGTGGCGGCCGCCGAAGGCATCCCCTACATGCCACCGACTGACCCCGTGGTGGGCATCGACCCCGCCGCGGGGAGCGACGGCGACCTGGAGGGGATCGGCGGCTTCGGGGCCACGTCGCTGGACGACACTTCGGCCACCGGTGGCCTCACTATCCCGGCTGACGACGATATCAGCGCCGCCGTGTTGCGCGGGTTGCGCCAGGATTCGCTCACGACGGACCTGGTAATCCAAGCCGACACCCGGAGTGGCGTCGTGACGATCCGGGGGACCGTCGAGACACTCGACGACGCCGAGAATGCCGAGGCCGTGGCCCGAGATGTCGAGGGCGTGATCGACGTGATCGAGGAACTGACGGTGTTGTCGATCGTCCATGGCCGCCCGTGACCCAGGCCCCCGAGCGTTCAGGATGCACCGCCCCATGAGGAATCGGTGAGCGTCGAGACCCTGCTTTGGTTCGGGATCGCCGGTGGGGCGCTCATCTTCGCCGGGTCGTTGCTGCATGCCCGCTACGTCCGGCGGACACCGCAGGCCGTCCGCTCGGGCGGATCGTTCACGATGTTCGCCCTGCTGATGGTGTTGTTCGCCGCCGGGGCCGCCGCCGCCGGCTTGGCCGCCGCCCAATGACCGATCCCTCCGCCCATCATTTGACGTATCGGGTCGTGGGCGTGATCCATCTGCCCGCCCTGCCGGGCAGCGCGCGGGGAGGGACCGCGGCCGGGATGGACATCATCCTGGACGGGGTCCGTCGCGACGCGGCGGCCTACGCCGCGGGGGGTGTCTCGGCCCTCATGGTCGAGAACTTCGGTGACGTGCCCTTCCGAAAGGAGGCCGTCGGGCCCGAGACGATCGCCGCGATGACTCTCGCCGTCGCGGCGGCGATCGCCGAGGCGTCCCTGCCGACCGGGGTCAACGTGCTCCGCAACGACGTGTCGGCGGCGGTCGGCATCGCGGCCATGACCGGTGCTCGCTTCGTTCGGGCCAATGTCTATGCCGGGGCTGCCCTCACCGACCAGGGCGTGATCGAAGGTCGGCCAGAAGAGGTCCAGGCCCTCATTCGTCGCATCGGCGCCGAGGTCGCGGTCTGGGCCGATGTCGACGTGAAGCACGCCGCCCAGCTCGCCCCCCGCCCAATCGGCGAGCTCGCCGGAGACGCGGTCGAGCGGGGCCTCGCCGGGGCAGTCATCGTCTCGGGCCGGGCCACCGGCGCTCCGGTGGATATGGCGGACTTGGCAGCCGTCAGGTCCGGCGTCCCGGGATGCCCGATCTACGTGGGCAGCGGTGCCCGGGCCGGGGATGCGGCAACGCTGCTGACCATCGCCGATGGCCTGATCGTCGGGACCGCCGCCAAGCGGGACGGCGTGGTGACCGGGCCAGTGGATGTGGCACGCGTTCGGGAGATCGTGGCGGCCGCGAGCTGACGGTGTTGCCCGGAGCAATCGTCCCCAGGGTATGCCCCCGACCGAAAAGTCGATGCGTCAGGTGGTGACAGGCGGTGGCACGTCCGGTAGGATCGGGACAGGCCCGCGGTCGCTGCCGTCGATCTTCCCCACGAGGTCACCCCCTCCATGCCTGACACCGCGACACCAGCCCGGGTCCTCACAAATCGAACGGAGACGTCCCCGGCAGCAGTCAGGCCGCACTATCGCACCTTGCCCTGTCCAGCCCTGGTTACGGCATGATCGCATCGGCTGCCCTCGCGCCACCGGCCGTGCCCACCGCGAGGCGGCGGGCGGTGGTCGGGTGGGTCCTCTACGATCTGGCCAATACCATCTTCTCCCTCAACATCGTGTCGCTGTATTTCTCTCTCTGGGTCGTGGACGACATGGGCGGGCGCGACGGCGCCTACCTTCTCACCAACAGCCTCTCGATGGCGATCATCTTCCTGACCGCCCCCTTCCTCGGAGCCCTCTCCGATCAGGTCCCCCGCCGGATGCCCTTCCTGATCTTCTCGACCCTGGTGTGCTGCGCGTTTACGATGTTACTGGGGACAGGGGGGCTGGCCGCATCCCTGGTCTTCTTCGTCGTCGCCAACGTCGCCTTTCAAGCCGGGCTCATCTTCTATGACGCGCTGCTGCCGAGCGTCAGTGACGAAGCCAACCGGGGCCGGATCGGGGGGATCGGGGTCGGGGTCGGATACGCCGGGTCCCTGATCGGGTTGGTCATCGGCCTGATCACCCTCGAACTGCTGGACGGTACCAAACCGGCAGTATTCCGCCTCACCGCCGTCGCCTTCCTCCTCTTCGCCCTCCCCTGCTTCCTCTTCGTCAACGAGCGGAAACGCCCGGTTGGTCAGGGCTTCGGCCGGGACACCTTCGCCGTGGCCTGGGATGAGCTGAAGGGCACGGCCCGTCGCGTCCGAGGCTATCGAGGCCTCCCCCGCTTCTTGGTCGGACGGATCTTTTATGCCGACGCCGCCAACACCTTGATCGCGACATTGGGCATCTACGCCACCAAGGAGATCGGGTTCAGCGACGCCGAGGTCCAGGCCGTCCTCTTGGCGGGAATCGTCGGAGCCATCCCAGGCGGCATCCTCTGGGGCCGAGCCGTGGACCGCATCGGCCCGAAGCGGACCCTGTCCTACGTCCTTGGGCTGTGGGTGATCGTGATGGGGGCTACCGCCGCGATCGCCTACCTCGACCTGCCAAAGTCGTCATTCTGGATGGTGGCACCGCTGGCCGGGATCGCTCTCGGAGGGACGTGGGCGGCCGACCGGTCATTCATGCTTCGCCTCAGTCCGCCCCGTTACCTGGGCCAGTTCTACGGGCTCTACGCGATGGTCGGCCGCTTCGCCGCGATCATCGGCCCCCTGCTCTGGACCCTGATCGTCGATGGCATCGGCTGGGGTCGCCCCGCCGCCGTCCTCAGCCTCATGGTGCTCGTGGTGGTGGCGTGGCTGGTCATTCGCCCGGTCGACGACGGCCCGCGCGACTGGGGACCGGAGGACCGAGATGCGCCCGCCATCGATCCCCACGGGGTCCCCGACTCCCGCGGGGAAGCGGGTGTCGTCGCCCAGCTCCCGGGTGGGGCCGTCGCGGGGTAGTTGGCGACGGCGGCGTCCTCCTGCAAGGATCGACTCCAGCCCTGGCGTAGCCCGGGTTACGCTTACGGCTGTCGCCGTCAAGGCATCCTAAGCGCGCCTCGCGTCGATCTCCATCAGTCGACCGGGAATAGGTCGCCTCGTGCCGGTCGCGTGTCACCGTCCCCTAGCCGTGCCTTTCCCTTGGCGGGGTCCGTCGTCACGCCCTCCGACGTATATGGCACACCGGGGGCTGACGGGAGGGCCCCTGCGGGCCGCCGGGACGCCCGCCTCGTCGCCATTGCGGCCGTGATGGGATACTTGCGCGTAGGTACCCTCCCGCTGGCAAGACACATGCGGCGCGCTGTCCATCGCCCGTGGACGGTGAAGCGCCGTCCGACCACATCGCGACCCCGACGACCGGCACCCGGCGGTCGCGGCACACATCCCGGACCGGGCTCCCACCGACCAGTCACCCATCACCTCTCAGGAGGATTCCCTATGGCCGTCGCCTCCCCACCGACCCAAGACATCGAGACACTGGCGATCAACACGATCCGGACCTTGTCGATCGACGCGGTCCAGGCCGCGAACTCTGGCCACCCCGGCTTGCCTCTGGGCGCCGCACCGATGGCCTACGTCCTGTGGACCGAGTTCCTCAAGCACAACCCGCGCGATCCGAACTGGCCAGACCGGGACCGCTTCGTCCTCTCGGCCGGGCACGGCTCGATGCTGCTCTACTCCCTGCTCCACCTCACGGGCTATGACCTGAGCTTGGACGACCTGAAGCGGTTCCGGCAGCTCGGATCCAAGACGCCAGGCCACCCGGAGCGGGGCCACACCGCCGGGGTCGAGGTGACGACCGGTCCCCTGGGACAGGGGTTCGGCAATGGCGTCGGCATGGCGATGGCGGAGGCCTTCCTGGCTGCCACCTACAACCGGCCCGGCCACGAGATCGTGGATCACTACACATACGGCATCGTCTCCGATGGTGACCTGATGGAAGGCGTCGCCTTCGAGGCGGCCGCGCTCGCCGGCCACCTCAAGCTCGGCAAGCTGATCTACCTCTACGACCAGAACCACATCACGCTGGCCGGCAGCACCGGCCTTTCCTTTTCTGAAGATGTCGGAGCCCGATTCGCGGCGATGGGCTGGCACACGGTCACGGCCGACGGGATGGACCCCGAGGCAGTCCGCGCAGCCCTCGACGAGGCCCGAGCCGAGACCGACCGCCCCTCGCTGATCCTGGCCCGGACGATCATCGGCTTCGGTTCTCCAAAGGCCGACACGTTCGGGGTCCACGGTAGCCCGCTGGGGCCGGAAGGCGTCGCGGCCACCAAGGCGGCCCTCGGCTGGCCGGCTGAACCCGCCTTCCATGTCCCGGACGAGGCGGCCGCGAAGTTTCGCGAGGCTCTCGATCGCGGTGCAGAGGCGCAGGCCGCCTGGCGAATGCGGTTCGATGCCTACACCGAGGCCCATCCCGACCTCGCCGCCGCCTTCACCGCGGCCCTCGCCGGCGAACTCCCGGCCGGGTGGGACGCCGGACTCCCCGACTACGCCGTCGGCGACAAGCCAGTCGCCTCGCGGAAGGCCTCCGGAGAGACGATCGCCGCGTTCGCACCGAATATCCCCTACTTCATCGGTGGTTCCGCTGACCTCAACACCTCGACCAACACCGCCATGAAGGGCGCCGGCGACTTCCAGCACCCGGGTGGGGACGCCGGCGCCCAGCAGGGTACGACCGGAGGCGGTTGGAGCTATGCCGGCCGCAATATCCACTTCGGGGTGCGAGAGCACGGCATGGGTGCCGCCGTCACCGGCATGGCCGCTCACGGTGGTGTGCTGCCCTTTTCGGCGACCTTCCTACCCTTCTCCGACTACATGCGTCCGTCGGTCCGACTGGCCGCCCTCAGCAAACTGAAGGCGATCTTCGTCTTTACCCATGACA
>CADCWH010000309.1 GCA_902806395.1 uncultured Thermomicrobiales bacterium
AGGGCAGCGGCGCGCTTGCCGACCTCGGCGGTCGGGAACTCGCCGAACCCGCCGGCCAGGTCGGTGGCGGCGTGGTACTCGTTGTTGGAGATGTCCTTGACTGTCAGGAAGGGCAGGCCGTGCAGCGCGCAGACCTGGGCGATGGCGGCGGCCTCCATGTCCTCGCAGAGGGTGCCATGGCGGCCGTGCAGCAGGTCGAGGCGCGCGTGCGCCTGTGTCCAGATGTCGGCTGAAGCGACCGGGCCGGTGTGGACGACGGGCTCCCGGTAGGGGATTCCCTCCGGCCAGCCAGCCTCGCGAGGCCAGGGCTGCGGTGTCCAGCCCTCGGCGGCCCGCCGGGCCCGGTCGAGCCATCCTGGGTCTGACCCGAGGTCGGATGCGGACATGGTCTCGCCGCCGACCTCGTATTCGGACCCCTTGAAGAGTTCCTCGCCCGTGGCCAGGATGTGCACGGCCGAGTGATTGACCGAGCGGTCGCCGATGACCACGTCTCCGGGCAGGATGTCGCGGCGATGGGCACCGGAGCAACCGTAGTTGATGATCGCGTCCGGCCGGTGGCGGGCGATCAGGCCCTCGGTCGCGGCGGCGGCGTTGACCATCCCCATTCCGGAGCGGACCATGACCAGCTCGTGTCGTCCGAGGCGGGCGTGGCGCTCCAGCCACGGCCCGTCGCGTCCCTCGGCCTCGACGCGGAGTGCGGCGAGGAGGTGGACCAGTTCGGCCTCCATCGCCACGACGATCCCGATGGTGGATGGGCGGCGGGACATCGGGACGGGGTGCTGGTCGGTCATCGGGGATCCCTCGGTCGAAGGCGGAACGGTGAGACGAAACACCGCCTCGGAAGGTACCACGGTCGTGGTCCGTTCATCGCGAGCCGCCACGATGGGGATGATGACTTGGGACGGTGACGGAGTAACCGACGTGGAGATCCTGGGCCGGCTCCCGGCGGAAACGTGCCGAAGATACGTGCGTTCCGGTTCCCAGAGACATGTTCGCCAGGAGAGTGGAGCGAGTGACGTCCCTGCGTCGGACCCTTCGGTATACCGTGTTGGCGAGCGTTCGGGCAGTCGCCCGGACGTCACCGTACCAAGGCGAGGCCGATGCTGGTGCCGAGGATGAGGAGGACGGCTAGGGAAAGAATGGCATAGGTGCGGTCCCCGGCCCGGGCAAAGCTGGCGGCGATGGCCAAGGCGGCAGCGACCGGGGTGGCGATGAGCGTCATGATCGCGAGATCGACCACGGCGGCACCCTCGCCCCGGCCGATGGCGCGGACGACATCCGGGAGGGGGTCGGCGCGATCGTGGAGGGATTGGTCCCGGAGGGCGGCGAGGGCCAGCCCGCCGATGAGCAGCGCACCCCCGATTCGGAATCCGGTCGTCAAGGTGACGACGGCGACCCGATAGGTGCGGTCGAGCGGGTTGGTGTCGGCGGGGAGGCCACCTGGGCTGTCCGTGGCCTCGCGGGTGATGGCTTCTTCCCGATCGGTAGTGGCGAGCAGGGAATCATCGTCGGTCGCGCCGGTGACTCGGATCGGGGAACCGGTGGGGTCGGGTAGGCGAGATACGTCGTGGGGCTGGTTCATCGTTGGCCCGGGAGGGTGACGCCCGCCGCCCGCAAGAGCAGGGAGCCGCCGAGGTAGAGGAGGATCAGGACGAAGAGGACGACGAGGCGCTCGGTCGGGACGCGGCGGGTGAGGCGGGAGCCGAGCTGGGAACCGACGAAGATGCCGACGACCGTCGGGACGACCAGGGCGGGGTCGATCTCGCCCCGCGCGTAGAAGACGGAGGCGGTGGCGACCGAGGCGAAGCCGACCATGAACGACGAGGTCCCAGCGGCGGCCTTGACCGGGACGCGCATCAGGAGGTTCATCGCCGGGACCTGGATCGCGCCGCCGCCGATTCCAAGCATCCCAGACATCACCCCGGCGAAGCCGCTCACCGCCAGCCCGGTCGTCACGCGTTCTGGTCGGTAGGAGACCGTCTTCGAGGTCGCCGGATCGCGGTACGTCGCGCCAAGGTGGAGCGGGTTGGGTCCCGTGCCGTCCCACGGCGCGGGGGTGGCCCGGCGGCGGACGAGCATCGACACCGAGGCGTAGACCAGGACGAGGCCGAAGACGGCGTTGATCACGTTGGGCCGAGCCCAAAGGGCGATGATCGCCCCGGCGCTGGCCCCGAGGGCGGTGGTGACCTGGAGCAGCATTGCCAGGCGGAGGTTGGTGAACCGGCTTCGCAGGTGGACCGTCGAGCCGACGATCGAGTTCGTGACCACGGCGACGGCGCTGGCCCCGATGGCGAGCTTTTGGTCGACGGCGAAGAAGAGGGTGAAGATCGGGACCAGGAACACCCCGCCACCGAGCCCGAGCATCGACCCCAGGATCGCCGCCCCGGCCGCGACGACGCCGAGTTCGAGAGAACGCGAGAGATCCATGGGCGTCGTTCGTCCCCGCTGCGTAGTACGGTAGGTCGGTCCGAGAACACCGACGTGGCGCGGGCAGCCTACCACCTGGTGACCGCGTGCGTGGTCGCGGCCTATGGACGCCGGCCGACGAACGCCGTGAACATTCCCTGAGTAGGTTTGACACGCCACCCGGCCACTGCCACACTGCGGAGGTGTCCGCGGACGATGTCCGAACGGGCACGGTTAACAACCGAGTGTCGTGCGATCCGCCGCCGTCCGATTGGCAACCTGCCAAGGTAGGACGGTGTGGTGGTGGGGGAAGCCGGTGCGAATCCGGCGCTGTGCCGCAACTGTGACGCCGAGGCCGCCCGATGGGGCGCCGGGGCGGAGCCAGATTACCCACGCGGGTCGCGTCCGACGCCCTTCGAGCGAGAGGGGGGAGGACATCGAGTGACGAACGACCAGGCCACGTCGCCCCCTGGGCAGAGACGGTAGCCCATGGTCCTTGACGACGAGGATGCCGCCCAGCCCGCTCAATCGAGCGGGTTTTTTGTGTTTTCGGACAGCCAGGACCGGTGCCGAGCGGTCGTGGATCGCCGTTGAGTACCGCCACGGAGCGGGACCGAGGGAGTGTGACCGGTGACGGATCGAGGGTCGGGACGGGATCGGATGTCGAGGATGGTACGCCGCTGTGGTGCGGTCGGGGTCACACTGGCGATCGCGCTGTCGCTGCTCTGGCCAGCGGTCGGGGCGGCGCAGGACGCGGGGACGCCGGGGGCAGGGACGGTGTCTTCGCCGGTTGCATCACCCGCCGCTGGATCAGCGATAGAGGCGGCCGTCGCCTACCTGGAGGGGGTACAGGGCGAGGACGGCGGGTTCCCCGGGTTCGAGGGGACGAGTGACCCGGGCGTGACGGCCGACGCGACGATCGCCCTGGCGGCGGCGATGACGGCCGGGATCGACGCCGTCGACGCGATCGACGGGGCGGTTTCCTATCTCGATGCCAATGCGGCGGCCTACGTGGCGACCGGTCCCGGGCAGCGGGCAAAGGTGGTCCTGGCGACTACGGCGGTCGGATTGGACCCGTCGTCGATGGGCGGTGAGGACCAGGTCGCGGCGCTGCTGGCGGCGATCCCGATCGACGGGCTCGTCGGCTCCGGGGTCTATGACACGGCACTCGTGACGCTCGCGCTGGCGGGGGCTGGGGAGAACGAGGCCGCCACTGGTTTGGCAGGGCGGTTCGGGGCGTTCGTCACCCCGGACGGGTCGTGGGCCTTCGACGGCTCGACGGAGGCCGGCATGGGCGACACCAACACGACGTCGCTGGTCGTCCAGGCGCTGGTCGCCGGTGGGGTCACGGCCGGACCGGAGATCGACGCGGCGTTGGCCTACCTTGGACGCGCGCAGGCGGGAGACGGTGGATTCGCCTACCAGCCGGTCGACCCGCTGGTCGCCGACGCCAACTCGACGGCATTGGTCATCCAAGCGCTGGCCGCGACCGGGGTGGACATGGGAGCCGGGTCTCCCGCAGCGGCGACGGCGGCCCTGGAGGCCTTCCAGAACCCGTCCGGGGGATTCCGGTACACGGCCGAGATGCCAGAGGACAACCTGTTCGCGACCGTCCAAGCCATACCTGCCCTGGTGGGGCTCGCACTACCGCTCGTGACGGACCTCGCGGTGGGGACACCCGTCGCCTCGCCGGCCGCGATGGTGGCGGACTGACGTGGCGTGCCCATGACGAGGTTCCATCTCGGGCGTGTCGGGATCAGGGGGAGCGACGACCGCTCCACCCTTTCCCGCCGCATGGCGGGAAAAGGGGCACGCGTGGGAGAGGCCGGGAACCGCCGCATCCTGGGGCTGGCGATGGTCGTGGCATTCGTCGCCACATTGCTGGGCGTCACGAGTGGGCGCGGAATGGCGGGGCAGACGGCGGCCGCTCCCGGGTCACCCGCCGCGCAGGGATCTGGTCTCCACGCGGCGGGGCTGGTGATCGTCCACGGTGACGGGACGCTCACCTACGCCTACGTCCCGTTCGAGGAGGACGAGATCAGCGGCATCGAGGTCCTGGAACGGTCCGGTGTAGAGCGGATGAGAACTGGTTTTGGCGGACTTGGCGTCGGCGTGTGCTCCCTGGAGGGGGAAGGGTGCGATCTGGCGGAGTGCCGCCGGGTGGTCTGCCAGGGATCCGCCGATGATCCGTTCTGGAAATACTTTCGGGTGGCGGGAGAGGGGTGGGAGGCGTGGCCGCTGGGGGCGAGCGGCTCCCAAGTGCGGGATGGAGACGTTCACCTCTGGGCATGGACCGGCGGTGAGGTCGAGTTGCCGGTGCTGACGATCGACCAAGTACGCGAGCTGGCTGGAGCTCCGGACGACGCGGCATCAGTCCCCTACGGGGGAGCGGTGCCG
>CADCWH010000310.1 GCA_902806395.1 uncultured Thermomicrobiales bacterium
CAGTATCCCGGGCTGACCCCCGACACCGGCCGGTATCTCGTCTTCGGAGTCTCGATCGCCTTAGGGGTGCTCGCGGTCGCGGCGGCGGTGCGGGCCCTGCGGCCGGGTCGGGCCCCTGACCTGGCGTTGGGCTTGGTTGCTCTGGCCTCGCTGGTGACGTCCTACCACACTCACCGCCAGACGATGGTGTTCCTTTTCGTGCTGTTCGCGGCCCTGGTCGGTCGGGCGCTGCGGCCCGGAGTGTCCCTGCCGATGGCCCTGGTCTGGGTCGCGCCGGTGATCGGCTACCACTACTCGGCCGACGCGCTGCGGGACGCCCCGTACGCCTATACCTTCTACCCAATCCAGCGCTACCTGACGCCCCCCGCGATCCTGGCCCTGGTGGTGTTGGCCGCAGCGCTGCTCGTGCCCTGGTCGGCGCGGAGACTGTGGTGGCCGGCGAGCGATGCTCTGGCCGTCGACCCGCCGGGGGGACGGCCGTGACGGAGTCTGTCGCTCCAGTTCGCCGGTCCCCGAACTTGCTCATGATCGCGGCGCGAGAGCCCACTCCTGGCTTCACCAAGACCCGGCTTTGGGCATCGGTGGGGATGGAGACCGCGGCGACCCTCTACCGGGCGTTCCTGGCCGACTTGGCCCACCGCTTCGTGCCACCGTCGCTGACTGAGGAGCCACCATTCGACCTGGCCTGGGCCTTCACGCCGGACGGATGCGATTTCCCGGGCGTGGTAGCGGCGCTCTCGCCGGTCATGGGTGCGCTTGCCGGGATGGCGTCCGGACGGGTTCGATATGTCCCCCAATGGGGAGAAGGCTGGGGCGAGCGGCAGGCAAACCTCCTCCGCTGGGGCCACGGGGAAGGCTACCGTCGAACGGTCCTCACGGCTTCGGATTCTCCCCAGATGTCAGTGGCCACGGTCGAAGCTGCGTTCACGGCTCTGCTCGGACATGACGTAGTGATCGGCCGCGTCGAGGACGGTGGGTATTACCTGATCGGTTTGAGTGGCCCACACGACGTGCTGCGCGACGTGCCGATGAGTTCCGCCAGTGCGGCAGATGCCCTGCTCGCGCGGGCGCGGGGCCTCGGTCTCCGGGTGGCTGAGGTGGAGCCCACGTTTGACGTGGATACCCACGCCGACCTCGTGACGCTACGCAACTACGCCGCCCGGTTCTCGGCCACCATCCCGGCGACCGCGGCGGCCCTAGCGCTACTGGGGACCGAGTCGAGAGACGGAAATCCGTCATAGGCCGCACCAGATTCCGCGGCCCGCGGGCGATCGTCGGAGAGACGGGATCGGGGATTCCGGCCTCGTGCTATGGCCGCACGTCCGGTCGTGGGTGCTCCAAGTGTCGAGCGTGGTACCGAGGGGCGATACGTGCCGAGCGCGATCCTCACCGTGGTTCATCCCCGACCCGGGGATGTCCGAACCTCCTACATCCTCGAACCGAACCATGAGCGTCGCCCCGTTCACCACCGTCAGCGACGGTGACGACCTCGGCCGACCGCTCCTCGGCTTCCCGGTGGTCGAACTGTTCGGCACCAGACGCGATTAAGTAGAAGTACCGATGCGGTCGTGAGGGCCCAGCCCTATCCTATTCACACGGGACAAACGGGAGACCAGACCGACCGTTCGACGCTCCCCCGCGGGTCTGGTGAGAGTCCAGCGCCAGACCGGCGCGATGAGGCCGAGTCAGATGATGCCCCGTACGATGATCCCGCGGACCAGACTCACTTCCCAGCCGACGCCACGGAGACTCACTGGGACCAAGGCGTCGCTCACCCTTGCCGTGCTCCTGGCCCTGTTCGGGTGGGTGGCGACGACCGTGAATGCCGCGGCCGGGCAGGTCGCCGCCCGGCCGAAACCCGACGCGACCACCGACCCGACGGCCGAGTGGTTGTTCCTGCTGATGGCGGTGACGTTGACCCTGGCGGTCGCTACGACCCTGCTCACCTTGCGCCGGGTGGGCAGACCCTGACCCGAAACCCATACCACGTCGGGCCGGTCCAGCCAACCGCCCGGCGCTCTCTCCCCTCCCTCTCCCGCGTCGCCAGCCACGGCGCGGGGACGAAACGGGCGGCGGGTTCGCGATCGCGACCCGCCGCCCGTCGCGTTTTTCCGTGCTGGCCGCCCAGGACCCGATTGCGGTCGGTGGGTTCTTACCTTGGAATCGGACCCCGTCCGCGACACCGGCGGCAGTGCTTACTTAAAAGCTCGCGGGAGCTCGCGGATAAGTACATGTACGGATGCGGCGAACCGGGCCCGCTGGCTATCGTCAGGTAGACGATGGGCACCAGTCAGTGGCGATTGGGCTCGGGGTCGGTCAGGACGATGCCCGACATGGCGTCGGGATCACCGTGGGGCCGGGGACGAACCCGGCCGTGGAGGGACAAGCGTCATGGACGGGACGAAGCGATGGATCCTCGCGATCGCCGCATTCACACTCATGGGGATATTCGCGTCTTGGGCAGCGCCGGTGGATGCGGCTCCGGCCGGCCCGTTGGGCGTGATGTCGCAGTCGGGGGCCGACGCGGACGGCGATGGTCTGAGCGACGATCGTGAGGCGGAACTGGGCACCGATCCCGCCCTCGCCGACACCGATGGTGACGGCCTGCTCGACGGTGAGGAAGTCGACGAGTTTGGCACCGACCCGTTCACCTTCGATTCCGACGACGACACCTTCCCCGACCCGCTCGAGCTAGAGGCCGGGACTGACCCGCTCGACCCAGCCAGTACCCCGCTCGACCAGGACGCGAACCGGACGCTGGACGTGACGATCTTCGCATGTGAACCGGGCACGACCGTCCCGATCCCGTCCTCGGGTTGCGACCCTGTCCCCAATGCCGACGTGACGGTCGAGCTCGTAGAGACTGGCTCAGCACCACCGCAACTTCGGAAGACCGACGCTGACGGGTTCACCAGATTTACCGATCTCGCGGCGGGCACCTATCTGATCACCGAAGAACTCCCCAGCGCCGATCTGGTCGTCGCCGAGCTTCAGGTTCGCTGCGGCGCGGGCGGCGAGAGCTTCGGGGTGGAGCCCTCGGACAACGGCATCACCCTCGAGTTGGGCCTCGGTGGTCGCTACGGATGCAGCTTCTTCAACATCCTCGCCGTCCGGCCCGCCCCCGAGGGACGTCTGACGGTCGAGGCGCTGATCTGCCCGACCGACTACGACGGCGCGGATTATTTCATGGTCTGTGACGAGCCGGCCGAAGGGGTGCTGCTCACCGTGTCCGCTGAGCCGGTTGGTGATCCTGTCGTCTCCGAGACAAACTCGGCCGGGATCGCCATCTTCACTGGCCTCGCCACCCGGCGAATGTATAACGTGGAGCTGGGTGTGCCGGGTGACTTCGCTCGCTTCAAGGTGTTCTGTGCCACTGAGGGTGCGCCCGAGTACTTCCCGTTGGCCGAGAGTGAGACCAACATGACCAATCTGGAGATCGGCGACGTGCCGGTCGGTTGCATCTGGTTCATCGTCCCCGAGGACCAAGGTGCTCCGTCGGCGACCGTCGCCACCGGCCCGACCGGACCGGCCGGTGGTGTCTCTGGCCTACCCAGCACCGGTGCCGGGTCAGCGGTGACGGCTGCGGAGTCGACACTGCTCCTGATGGTGATCGCCTTGCTCGGCGCGGTGGCGATCACGCTGATCACCCTGCGTCGAGCCGGCCGACCCTAGCGCCAAACCCTCCCGAGCCGGGCAGACTCGGCAGTCGCCCGGCGACCTCGTTCTATCCTGTCCCGGGTCGCTATTACGTTCGGGCACATGACGGACCGACCGCGATCGTGGCCGGTCCGTCGTGGTGCGTCGGTGTCAGTGGTCCGTGCCTCCTGACGATGTCCCGGCCCTACCCGGGCTGCTCCCCTTCGACCTCGACGCGGATCCGCTTCGGACGGGGCTCGAAACAGAGGGTATGTGGCTTGAGGGCGGCCACGTCGAAGTTGAACTCGCCGCCACGCCGCGGGGCAAACGGTCCGGACCCATCGTGAGAGTCATGAACTGTCCAACTTGACGTCACGCGGGTGGTGGTGTGGTGAGCGTGATGCGACGCGCGCCGCCGGTCCCGGCACCGCAGCGCCCGTTCCCCTAGCCGGACTGGCTGGACGGATCACCGGTAGCTGGCGGCTTGCAGCTCAAAGAGGCCGGCGTAGCGACCCTCCATGGACATCAGTTCGAGGTGGGTGCCGGACTCGACCAGGCGACCTTTTTCCAGGACGAAGATGCGGTCGGCCATCCGGGCCGTCGAGAAGCGGTGGGAGATGAAGAGCGCGATCCGGCCGTCGGTGAGATCGGTGATGCGGCTGAAGAGGTCGTGCTCGGCCTGGGCATCCAGGGCGGCGGTCGGCTCGTCGAGGATCAGGATCTGGGCGTCGCGCATGAACGCCCGCGCCAGGGCGACCTTCTGCCACTCGCCGCCGGAGAGTTGGTGACCACCATCGAACCACTTGCCGAGCGTGGTGGCGTAGCCTTCGGGCAGGTTGCCAATCACCTCGTCGGCACCGGAGCGGGACGCCGCCCGGGCGATCTTGGCATCGTCGGTGACCTGGTCGACATCGCCGACGCCGATGTTGTCGGCGGCGCTGAACTGGTAGGTGGCGTAGTCCTGAAACATTACCGAGAACTGGCGGCGCAACTCGGCAGGGTCGTAGTCGCGGATGTCGACCCCGTCGATCAGGATCTGGCCCTCGGTCGGTTCGTAGAGGCGGCCGAGGAGTTTGACCAGGGTCGTCTTGCCGGCCCCGTTGCGGCCCACAAGGGCGACGGTCTCGCCTGGCTCGATGGTGAAGGAAACATCGTCGAGAGATGGCTCCTCGTTGCCGGGGTAGCGGTAGGTGACGTGCCGAAACTCCACACCCCGACGGATGGGTCGGGCGATGGGGACGGGGTCGGGCGGGGCGGCAATGGTGGGCTTGCGATCCAGCAGGTCGTAGAGGGTCGAGAGGTAGAGGCCATGCTCGTAGATCCCCTGGACGCCGCCGAGGATGCCCTGGAAGGCGCCCTGGACCTGGACGACGGCGGCGCTGAAGGCGGCGAACTCGCCGATCGAGACGCGTCCCCGCACCGCCAGCCAGGCGACGTAGAGGCCGGTCCCGGCCGACGCCAGGATCGTCAGCGCGCCCCAGCCGAAACCGGACAAGTAGCGCCGCAGGAGCAGCGAGCGGGTCTCCGCGTAGTAGCTATCGGCGGTGCGGCGGTAGCGGGCCAGGAAGTGGTCGCCGAGGGTGTAGAGCTTGACTTCTTTCGCGTACTCGTCGGTCGTCATCAGGGTCGTGAGATAGCTGAGGATGCGGCGAGTCGGGGATTGGCGGCGCATCTGGAGGAATCCCCACCAGCCGTAGCGGGAACCGGAGATGAAAGCAGGGATCGGTGAGAGCAGGGCAGCCAAGGCGACCCAAGGCGACAGGGCGAAGAGGATCGCGGTGATCGAGACGAACGTGATGACCGAGCGGGCGAGGTTGAAGACCTGGGAAACCATCTGGACAGGTCGGTTGGCCGATTCCCGCTGGGCCTGCTGGAGCTGATCGTAGTAGGCGGCGTTCTCGAAGTCGACCAGGTCGAGGGTATTGGCGTGGCCCATGATCAGGAGCTGGACGTGGATCGCCAGGCGCTCCTGGAGGAGCTGCTGGGCGATGTTGCCGAGGGTCTGGGCCAGGCTCGATGCGAGGAAGAGGGCGGCCTGGATGACGGCTAGCCAGATCACCAATCGAATCGCGGCGTCGCCCCCGCCGCCGGTGGCCCCGTTCACGACCGCATCGGTCAGCGAGCGGAGCAGTTGGACCTGGGCGGCGGGGACGAGGCTCTGGGCCAGGGTCATCGCTGCGAGTAGCAGCGTCAGGCGGGGACTGGTGGCCCAGACCAGGCGCAGGACGCGGACGACGGCCCGGCCGGTCTCCCGGGCCCCGCGTACGACCGCTCGTGACCGGGATGCGAGGTTCGCTGGCCCGGCAGGGGGCGGCGCGGCGCCGTCTGGTCCGGCGGTGAGGTGGGGAGAGGCGCCGTTCGGTGACTCGCCGCGGGAGAACGGCTTCGAGGGCCGCGGGGTACGACCGTTGGGTCCGGCGGGAGGCGGGTGGTGGTCAAAGCGGTCGGACATGGTGCGGAGGGTGGCCCTTCGGGGATGCGGACTGGCGAGGCAGACGAGTCGTTATTGGCTCGTCGTGAACGACGGCCACCAGTGATCCGTCGGGAACGGTGACCGCGACGGATCGTGCGAATCCCACCGTCCCGTCTGCGGTCGCACGAGCGAGTCCGCCCACTCCCGATCCGGTAACTGGAGTGACACGCTCAACACTCATGGACGGCCGGGCGGTGCGCGATGGGTCCGACGTCACCGGGGGATGGGTCGTCAGGGAACAGGCGCCGCCCTGGCCCAGCGGGTGCCGAGATCGATCGTCACACCCAGTGATACCGTCCACTGGCAGCGGCGGCAACCGCCATTGTGGTTAGGGGCGGACACGGTCGGGCGTTGATTCGGGTGACAGGGCCCTGGACTGACTGGGCGTCGGGCGAGGGTCAGGCGGGGGTGGGGAGGAGGGATCGGGCGGCACGGGCAGCGGTGAGGGCGGCGTCGGGGACGAGTTCGCGACGTTCGACGGTGACCGAGCGGGCCAGACGAGCCTCGAAGCGTTCAAGGAAGGCGGGCTCGCGGCAGAGCAGCCCGCCGCCCAAGGCGAGGGGGACGGCGTCGCCCGGGAAGTCGAGACGGCGCGCGAGCACCTCGACGGCGCGGGCGAGTTCGTCGGCAGCCTCATCGAGCAGGGCGGACGCGACGGGGTCACCGGTCGCCGCGGTGGCCAGGACCACCTGCGCGAGGCGGGCGATGTCAGCCTTCTCGACGTGGAAGTAGACCTGCTCGATCATCTCGGAGGGTTCGGTGAGGGA
>CADCWH010000311.1 GCA_902806395.1 uncultured Thermomicrobiales bacterium
CTACGCGCTGATCTCCGCCGCGAACTCGCCCTCGGCGATCGTCAGGGACTCGTCGACGATCTCGACCATGCGGTCGATCTCGGCGTGGCTGGCGACCAGCGGCGGGGCGAAGTGGATCACGTTCCAGACCCGGGTGATCAGGCCACGATCCATGACGAGTTGGGCGACGCGCTTGGTGAACGGGGAATCCTTGTGGAAGGGGGTCTTGGTGGTCTTGTCCCTAACCAGCTCCGTCGCGTGCAGCAGGCCGACGCCGCGGACGTCGCCGACCGTCGGGTGGGCACGCAACTCTTCGAGGCGAGTCGCCAGGTAGGCGCCCGTCTCGGCGGCCTGGGTCACCAGATCCTCATCGGCGAAGATCTCCAGATTCTTGACGGCGGCGGCAGCGCAGACCGGATGGCCACCGAAGGTCAGTAGGTGGCCGAGGGCGATTTCGCCCTTCTCTTGGAATGTCTCGTAGATGCGATCCCGGACGATGGCGGCGGCGATCGGGGCGTACCCGGAGGACAGCCCCTTGGCGACGGTCATGATGTCCGGCACGATGTCGTACTGCTCGATGGCGAACATCGTGCCGGTGCGGCCGAAGCCGTTGATCACCTCATCGCAGATCAACAGGACGCCGTGGCGGTCACAGATGTCACGCAGCATCTGCCAGTAGACCTTGCCGGGAACGTGGACCCCGGCGGCCGAGGAGACCGGCTCGCCGATCACGCAGGCGACCGTCTCCGGGCCCTGGTTCTCGATCTCCTGCTCGACGTAGCGGGCGGCCATGATGTCGGCCTGCTCGCCCTCGACGCCGAAGTCGGAGCGGTAGCGATTCGGGTGAGGGACGTGGGAGACGCCGTACATGAAGGGGCCGAAGTAGGCCTCGTTGCGGATGGCGGTCAGGCTCATCGCACCCATGGTCATGCCGTGGTAGGAGCCGCGGCGGGCGATCACCTTGTAGCGGCGGGGGAAGCCCCGCATCGCCTGGACCTGCTTGGCGATCTTCAGCGCCGTCTCGACCGCCTCGGAACCGCCGGCGCAGAAGTAGAACCGGTTCAGGTCGCCGGGGGTCAGCTCGGCCAGCATGTCGGCGAGGCGGGCGGCAGGGGCGCTGGTGAAGGAGGCGGAGGAGACATAGGCCAGCTTGCGGGCCTGTGTCGCCATCGCCTCCGCGATCTCGGCCCGGCCGTGGCCAGCGTTGACCACCCAGAGACCGGAGATACCGTCGAAGTACTCCCGACCCTGGACATCCCAGAGGGTGGAGCCCTCGGCCCGCTCGAAGACCCGCAAGTTCCCCTTGTCGGCCAGTTCGGACCATCCGCTACTGTGGATCCAGACGTGATCAAGCGCGTCCCGCTCGATCTGAGACGCGGGGCTGACGGCGTCGATGGCCGCCGCGTCGGCGACCGCCACGCCCGCGCCGTGCCCGTTGGTCCCCACCCGCTCGCTCACGCCTACCATCCCGATGCCCTCCAAGTGATCACTCGCGCTATGTCGTTGTGCTGACGATGACGGCCGGAGTATAGCACCGGCCCGAGATGCCCCTCCCCGCTCCTGGCTCCCCGGCGACACGGGGTAGCACGGGGTGGTGACCGGCCCGGCTCCCGGACAGTTGACCGGACCCGGCGCCGCTGCCATGATCTGCCTCGGAACGGGTACAGCGGGCGGGAGCACGATGGGCATGGCGGCGGAACCGGGCGGCGACAGCTTCGACGTGGTGGTGATCGGCTCCGGCCCGGCCGGGCAGGGAGCCATGTTTGCTGCCTCTCGCGCCGGGGCGACGGTGCTGTACGTATCCGAACGGTCGCTTGCCCCGGACGACGTGCCCCTCTCCGTGCGGGGCGGGGTCACCTCCCGGGGCGAGACCCGGGTCTGGGGGCTCTTCCCAGACCTCTCGGTGGCCGCGACCGAGGCAAGCGGGACCTGGACCGTGCGGCCGAAGACCGTGATCGTCGCCACCGGGGCGACAGACCGACCATGCCCCATCCCCGGCTGGCACTTGACCGGCACATTGATGGTGGAGGAGGCCTGCCAGGCACTGATCAGCGGCGAACTCCTCCCCGGCACCCGGGTGGCGATCGTCTCGGCCGCGCTCGACGAGGAACGGGCGCTGGACCTCGATCTCCGTCTTCGACAAGCCGGTGTCACGGTCGTCGCCAGAGTCACCCCGGACGGCGTGGAGGTGGTTGGGCCGGAATTGGTCACCGCGCTCCGGGCAAACGGGGAGGCCATCCCGTGTGACCGAGTGATCTTGGACGGCGGCCGCCAGGCGCGGTTTGGTCTGGCCCAGATGGCCGGGTGTGATGTCCGGAGCGACACCGGTGGATTCGTGCCGGTGGTCGATCGGGATGGGCAGACGACCATCGCGGGCCTGTTCGTGGTCGGGGATGCGGCCGGCCCCTGCCCGGAGGAGATCGCCAGGCAGGAGGGCCGGCTCGCTGGGCTGGCCGCTGCCGGGGCCGATTCCGGCCCGATCGAGGAGGAACGCGCCGCCCTGGGTCGCCTAGACCCGGGCCGGGCGCGGGCGAAGATTTCCGCCGCGCCCGTCACCCCGATCGCGCCGGGGACGGTGCTATGCCGGTGCGAGGGTATCGTGACCGCCGAGGTCGACACGGCGATCCGGGCCGGGGCGGCGAGCGTGAACGACATCAAGAGGAGGACCCGAGCCGGGATGGGCGACTGCCAAGGGGCACTCTGCGTGTCGCTGATGGTCGGGCGACTGACGGCGGCAGGGATCGGGGAGTCGCAGGTCGCCGGCATCGGACCGATGACGGCCCGGCCGCCGGTGCGACCGATCACGGTCGGTGAGTTGGCCGCGCTCGATCCGGGATTGGCCCCGGCGCCGCGCTGACCGCGAGTCCCGTCGCTGCTGGGAGATGCCGTGGCCCGGCGGTCGTTCCGTGGTCGTGCGTCCCGTGACCCGGTGACCCCGGAACGCGGCAGTGCGGAGGGCCGTGGGTCGGTCGGGTGTCGTATCGTTCCCGCAGCATACTCAGGTTCCGGTCGTCGGTCCGGTGGGGACCGGTGTGGGTCATGGTTGACCGGGAAGATGACCCGGCGGGCGGGTCGGGGGGAGGCGGACCATGCAGCAGCGACCGATCAGTCCGGCCCGGGTGATGGTCAATACCGCCGCTGTCCTGTTCGTGCTGGGGCTGGGGTGGTTGCTGATCCAAATTCGCTCGATCATCCTGCTGCTCATCCTCGGCATCGTGCTGGCGGCGGCGATCGAGCCCCTGGTCTACCGCCTTCGGCGCCGGGGACTCTCCCGGGGCCAGGCGATCATGAGCGTGTATGTCGCCCTGATCGCCCTGGTCAGCCTGGGTATCTACCTGATCTTCCCACCCCTGATCCGCCAGGCGGGAGACCTGTTCAACAGCGTGCCGGCCCTGATCCGGGACCTGGAAGACCAGGCCAGGGCGAGCGACAACCAGTTCATCCGCACCTCTGGCCGCCGCACCATCGACCAGCTCGGTGACGCCATCGATGACTTCCAGCGCAACCCACCGATCGAGACGACGACGGCGCTCGGCTTCATCACGTCGGCGGTCGGCATCTTCTTCACGTTGATCACGGTGATGATCGTGGCGTTCTATTGGATGACCGAGAAGGCAATCATCAAGCGGGTGGTCCTCGGTCTCTTCCCGTTGGATCGCCGGGACCGGGCCCACGTGCTATGGGACACCATCGAGGCGAAGATCGGTGGGTGGACGCGGGGCCAGCTCGTCTTGTGCGGGACGATCGGATTGATCTCGGCGGTCGCGTACTCGCCCTATGTCATCGATGTCCAGTTCTGGCTGGCCCTAGGCATCTTCGCCGGGCTGACCGAGCTGATCCCATTCATCGGGCCGTTCCTGGGTGGCGGCGCGGCGGCGGTGATCGCCCTGACCTCCTCGCCCGAGAAGGCGCTGATCGTGGTGCTGTTCGTGGTCGTGTTGCAGCAGTTGGAGGGTGCCTTCCTGGTCCCTAGAGTGATGCGCAACGCGGTTGGCTTGACGCCGCTGACGGTGGTCCTGGCCGTCCTGATCGGCAGCGCCCTGGGAGGACCCGTCGGGGCGATCCTTGGCATCCCGGTCGCCGCCGCCGTCCAGGTGCTCCTCCAGAATATCCTCTACGGGTCGAACGATGACCCGCTCGCGCGAGACGCCGGGGCGAGCCTGGCCGCATCGATCACCGGCGGCACGTCGGACGTGCCGTCGTCACCCGGGGGACGTCCCGGGGCATCGGTCGCCGTCCACGGCGGATCACCCCGGGCGGTGACATCCCGTCCCGCCACCTCACCGGCGACGGCCCTTGCCGACCCGGCGCCGCCTACTCCGGAGCATGGCCCGGCCTCCTGACCGGCTCGGGATCGGCCGATGCGGGCCGGGGCGGACGTTTCCCAGGAACAGGCATCGATCGACGAGATGACCGAGAGATCTCCAGGTCACGCGATGGCTCCCGCCCACGGTGGCAACGCCATCTCGCGCCGTCGCGTCAACGGGGACGCGGTATGTTACGGTATGCGTCCACCGACGAGGAGCACCGCTGGGCCACAGCCCGCCCAAATCTTCCGCGCCCCTTGACCGAGCCCGTGGGCGGGGCCTGCCGGAATGGGGAAGGACGGCGATGACCGCTTTCGTGCGCCGGGCCAACGCTTCCCCTGGCGTCAGCCGGGAGACCATCCTCGCCCTGTTCGACGATAGTCTTGACGCCGAACAGGCGCTGATGGCCCTGCGAAAGATGACCGGCGCGCCGGAACAGATCTCCCTCGTCGTGCGGGACCGGGCCACCGAGGACCAAAATACCTTGGAAGCCACCGGCGCCCTGGCGCGGGTCCTCGTCGCGACGGCACTCGACGCGGTCGGGGGGTGGCTCCAGGGACTGGCGTCGCTGATCGTGCCACGGCGGGGCACCTATCTCGTCGCGGGGCCGATCGGCGCGGCTCTGACGAGCATCGACCTTTCGCGGGGCGGCGACTCGGCGGGCACCCCCACCACGGGGTCAGACGCTTCTTCCCCAACCGCCCGCGTCACCACGGAGGTGACTGGCCGCTCTCCCGAGACCGCCGTCCCGGAGCACGACGGACTCCTCGCCACACTGGTCGAGTTCGGGTTTGGCAACGACGAGGCCGAGTATATCGAGCGGCGCCTCGAGGCGGGTGCCGCCCTGATCGCCATCACCTCCAATGACACCCGGCGCCTGGAGCGGTCCCGTCGCCTGTTCGCCGACCATAGCGCCGTCCACATCGGCCGGGCCGATACCGACGAGTACTTGGCCTCGGAGGTCACGGCGATGCTCGCCAGCGCGGCCCACGCCGCGGCGGGGAGCGAGATCGTGGTGACAGACGCCGTCGCCCCACTCCGCCACCTCTGTGACACCGGTGACGACGCCGAGGGCTCGCCCCACGCCGCCTGCGGCGCGGAGGTCACCGACGCGGAGGGAAACCACCTGGGCACCGTCGAGGAGATCCTCGGCGACCCGGACGAATCGGGACCCGACGGGTCGCTGCTGGTGCGATACGTGGTCGTCGCCTCGGGCGGCGTGGTGTTCGGAATCGGGAAGAGGCACGTCCCGGTCCCGGCGCCACTCTGCGACCTCGGAGTGCGACCGGTCCGCATCGCGCGGCACCGGGACGCCTTCGACGGTGCACCCGTCCTGGCAATCGGACGGGCCTTCAGCCGGCGGGAGGAAGAAGCGATCTGCGCCTTCTTCGAGACCCCGTGCTACTGGGTGAGCAGTTAGCAGGCCCCCAGGCGCGACGGAGCCCCGGCCCGCGACGCGGGCCGGGGCTCCGTCGTGATCAGTCGGCGGCGAGGGCATCATCGGCGTCCAAGATCGCGCCCAGCAGTTCACCGGGGGGCGGTGACCCGGCCTTGCGATAGATGATGCGGCCGTCCTTGCCAACCATCACCACGGTCCGCTCGATCCCCGAACCATCGGCCTTGGTGGCACCATAGGTCTCGGCCACCACCATTCCCTCGTCGACCAGCAGGTCGAACGGAAATCCATTGGCCTCGATGAACGCCAAGTGACTCGCGGCATCGCCGAAGTTGACCCCGACCGGTTCGGTGTCGAGTTCCCGGAAATCCCCAATCGTCTCGCCAACGGCGGACAGTTGGGCCGTTCAGCCAGAGGTCTGGTCCCTGGGGTAGAACAGGAGCAGGGCTCGCTTCCTACCGCGCAGGGCCCCGAGTCGGAACTCGTCGCCCCGGGCACCGCGAAGCGTAAAATCTGGAGCCATGTCCCCGACATCGACCATCGTCTCGTCCTCCCGTCGTCAGGATCGTCCCACCGGCACCCTGCCCGACTGTCGTCGCCCGATGCGATCGCGACGGCGGCGGTCCTGCCACCGTCACGATTGCACCGGTCCGGTGCCTTTGGTACTGTAGCGTCCGGCGTGCCACCGGGTTCCGGATCGGGCCCCGTGGTCACCGAGCGACACCGCACCGGCACCGGGATGGCCCGACGATCGGTGAGCGGTCCCCATCGCGAGTCCGGGCGTCCCAGGATACGGCCGGGACACGACCGGGACGCCGTCCAGGAGTGCCGGCGCGTGGGGACTCGCAAGGTCGCCCCGCGTTCCCCGTCTCACCACGATCGTCGGCCGGTCCGAGGTCACCCCCATAAGCATGCCCACCGACACGCGCGTCGCCGCCGTCTATGACATCCATGGCAACCTGACCGCACTCGAGGCGGTCCTCGCCGAGATCGTCGCCGAGCGGATCGGCACGGTGGTCATTGGGGGGGACATCGTCTGGGGTCCCGAGCCCCGGGCGTGCCTCGAACTCGTGATGAGATTGGGGACACGGGCCAAGTTCGTCCGGGGCAACGCCGATCGCGAAGTCGCCGACGGCTACGACGCGGGCGAGGAGATCCCACCCGAACTCGCCCAAGTCACGGCCTGGTGCCAGCGCCAGTTGAACGTCGCCCAGCGGGTCTTCCTCGGCACCCTCCCCGACTTCCAGCGCCTGACGATCCCCGGCCTGGGCCCGACCTTGTTCTGCCATGGCTCCCCGCGAGGCGACGACGAGGCGATCACCGGCTGGATGCCCGAGGCGCAGATCGCACCGATGGTGGAGCGGGTGCGTGAGGCGACGATCGTCTGCGGCCACACCCACGTCCACTTCGACCGCATCGCGGCCGGGAAGCGGATCGTCAACGCCGGCAGCGTCGGTCTCCACCACGGCCCCGGCGCCTGCTGGGCCATTTTGGGCCCTGATGTCGAGTTACGCCGGACCACCTATGACGTCGACCTCGCCATCGCCCGGACCACTCGCTCCCGCGTCCCCGGCCACGAGGAGTTCATCTACCACCTCCGCAACCCCGACCCGAACAAGCGGGGATCGTGACCAGTACCACGACGGGGTACTCGTCCCCGGGCAACGACGGGACGGCACGTGACGACCATTCTCAGCAATATGACCCGCGCGACGATAGACGCGCCGATGATCCGGATCATGTCTCCCGACCAGGCCAGGCACTGTTGAGAGGTTCTCCTCAGGCACATCAGCGGAAAAGGGAACTCGGTCTTCGTCGAGGAGCCCGGAAATCCGAGGGACGTGGTCATCTCCATCAAACAAAGCGACCGACGTAACGAAGATGCTTGGTCGAGACACATCCACGAGACACGGATCGTCACTCCTTTCAAACTGCATAATTGTGTCTGGTTCAAGAGAATCACGATGCCGGCTACTGACGAACTCGGTGACCTCAGCGGGTCGCCGA
>CADCWH010000312.1 GCA_902806395.1 uncultured Thermomicrobiales bacterium
CACCCCCCGGGACATCTACGACGAGCCTGCCGATACCTTCGTCGCCACGTTCCTCGGCTCGCCACCGATGAACTTGATCCCCCGCGACGGCAAACTGCTCGGCTTCCGGCCGGAGCATTTCGCCCCGGCGCGGTCCCTGACGAACGGTGGCTCCGCCGACGAGATCGTCCCATTCCCGTTCCACGTCCACCGCGAGGAATACCTGGGGTCGGAGCGCCTGGTCTACGGCGAGGTCGGCGAGGCGAAGGCCGTGGCCCGCTTCCCGGTCACGACCGCCGTCGACGCCGCCGTCGGCTCGACGCTGGAGTACGGGGTCCGCCGCTCGGACCTGAAGGTGTTCGACGCCGAGAGCGGCCTGCGGGTGGTCCAATGACCGCCACGATGCCCGGGGCGCCGGTCGCCCCCGCCACGACGGACGCCGACGAGGGGCGCTATTGGCTGGACCGGGAGGGCATCCTCGGGCCCCTGCTGCTGCTCCCGACGATCGTCTACATCTTCGCCCTGGTGGGAGTGCCGCTGGTGCTGGCGGTCCTGTTCAGCCTCAGCGATGCGACGGTCGGTGACCCGGGAATCGACCTGGTCGGCTTCCGCAACTTCGTCGACGTCGCGCGCGACGGCACCTTCCAGCGGGCCCTCCGCAACACCCTGCTCTTCACCTTCGTCTCCCAGGCCGTGGTGTTGGTGCTGGCCAATATCCTGGCCCTGATCCTGTCGGCCGATTTCCGGGGGAAGCGATTGGTTCGCTTCCTCATCCTGCTGCCGTGGACGACCCCGATCGCCCTCGGCGCCCTCGGCTGGTTCTGGATGCTGGACTCCGTCTACAGCCCGATCGACTTCGCCCTTCGGGAGGTCGGCCTGCTCGGGCCGGGGACACCCTGGGGACCGCGCCGAAACATGTACTGGCTCGGCAAGGACGACCTGGCCCGCGTGGCGGTGTTGTTCGTCCACATCTGGCGGACGCTACCCTTCGCGACGGTGATCCTGCTGGCGGGCCTCACCTCGCTGCCCGGCGATGTCCGGGAGGCGGCGATGGTCGATGGGGCTGGCTTCTGGCGGCAGTTGTTCTACATTCGGCTGCCCCTCCTGATGCCGATCATGGCGGTCGCCGTCCTGTTCGGGATGGTCTTCACCTTCACCGACATGACCGTGGTCCACGTCCTGACCCGGGGCGGTCCGGTCGACGCGACCCAGGTGCTGGCCAGCTGGGCGTTCTACCGGGGAGTCGAGGGCGGCAACCTCGGCGAGGGCGCCGCGATCGCACTGTTCTTGTTCCCAGCCCTGGTCGGGGTGGCCGTCCTGATGCTGCGGCTCGCCCGCCGAACGGAGACCTCCTGATGGCGATCACCGCACCGGTCTACGACCCGATTGCCGAGGCGCCTCGATCCGGACGGCGGCGCGATGGCCGCGCCATCGCCGGCCGGGGCCTGCTCTACTCGGTCGCGACCTTCTTCGCCCTGTTCGCGGCCGTCCCCTTCGCCTGGATGCTGCTGACGATCTTCAAGGCCAACGGCGACCTCTACCGGCCCATGAACAACCCGCTCCTCTACAACGAGCCGCCGACGCTGGCGCACCTCGATCTCCTCTTCAACGGCACCCAGTACGTCACCTTCATCCGCAACACCGGCCTCGTCGCCTTGTGCGTGGTGATCATCACGGTGGTCGCGACGGTCCCGGCCGCCTACAGTCTGACCCGCTTGGCGGGTCGCTGGGGCGAGAGCTTAGGTATCGCGATATTCCTGGTCTACCTGGTGCCGCCGACCCTGCTGTTCATCCCCATGACGCGGGTGGTGTCGGAGTTGGGCGTCAAGAACTCGATCTGGTCGCTGGTGATCGTCTACCCGACCTTCACGATCCCGTTTTGCACCTGGCTCCTGATGGGATTCTTCAAGTCGGTCCCCTGGGATATCGAGGAGCAGGCGATGATCGACGGATACAGTCGCTTGGGAGCGATCGTCCGGACCGTGTTGCCGATCTCGGTCCCGGGCATCTTGACCGTGGTCGCCTTCAGCATCGCCCTGACCCTGCACGAGTTCATCTATGCCCTGGCCTTCGTCACCTCGTCGTCCCAGAAGACCCTCAGCGTCGGCGTGACGACCGAACTGATCCGGGGTGATGCCTACTTCTGGCAAGCGCTGATGGCGGGGGCGGCCGTCGTCGCCCTGCCAGTGGCGCTGCTCTACAACATCTTCCTGGACAAGTTCATCGCCGGGTTCACCCTCGGCGCGGTCAAGGGCTAACCCGAGGCGCTCCCGCGGCCCGCCCCAGGTCGGATCGATACCACCTAAGATCGGATGCGGAACCTAGAGACGGCCCACAACGAGGGCACACCGTCGTGATGCCGTCTCTCGCGCGGCCGGAATCGGCACGCTACGGCGTCGTCGCGATCACCGATGACGGCCGGAGCCCCGAGGCGGTCATGCGCAGGGCGAACAGGGCCGCGACGAGTGCACCGGCGAGGAGGACCGCGACGGCCCCATAGGCCGCGGCGATGCCGGCCAGGTCGGCCAGTCGTCCGAGGACGATCGAAGCCGCGACGATGGCGAACCCCGCGGCAAGTGAGGCCCGTGTCGCCGCCAGGTCCGTCCTGCCCCCCGCCGCCTCGATCGCCAGGGAGAGCGTCAATGGATACAGGTTCGCGGTCCCCAGCCCCATCACGGTCAACCCCACCAGGGTCAACGGGACAGAGGGTGACAGCCAGTAGAGGGCGAAGGCGGCAGAGGTCGTCACCAGAGATGCGAGCAGGAGTGGGCCGCCGCGACGGCCGGCCAGCATCAAGCGGCTGCCGGCGAAGCGACCGACCAGCATGCCTCCCAGGAACAGGCTGACCGCGGCGGCGGACGCCGCGGGGGAGAGACCGACGACATCATCCAGGAACGCGGCCGCCCAGAACAGGGTCGCGAATTCCACCCCGACGATCAACAGCAATACCGCCCAGAACGCCCAGTAGGAACCGGGCAGGCGATCTCCATCGCCGGTGTCCCCATGGCCCACCGGAGGGACCGGCACGGGGAACGCCAGGCCCCGGAACCGGGCCACGGCTACGGCGAACAGGGCGACCGGCACCGCCAACGCCGCCTGCCATCCGAGCAGGGACGCAGCCGCGACACCGATCAGGATCGGTGCGACCATGCCAAAGGCGCTGGCGACGACATTGGCCTCCATCAGCATCGCCGCCCGGCGAGGGCCGTGCTCGTCGGCCAGGATGGCCGAGATCATCACCGCCAACAGGGAGCCGAGGCACCCCATCAACAGCGCCCCCAATACCGTCACGACCGGATGGCTCCCAATCACGAGCACCACCGTGCCGACCGCCATCCCGCCCCCTCCCAGCCAGAAGACCGCGCGACGCCCGAACGTCATCGCCAGCAAGTTGGCACTGACCCCGGCGACGATCATGCCGATCGCGAAGGCGCTGGAATGGAAACTGGTCACGGTGTAGGACAGGTCGAGGTCCGCGCGGAGGAACGTCAGGATCGGGCCGAGACTATTGATGACGTAGCTGAAGAAACCGAGCATCCCGTAGCAGAGCCAGGTGACTGTGCCCCGCTGCCCATCCCGGACGGATCCATGTCCGGACCCACCCGCATCGACCCCCACGGGTCACGCTCCCCTCGTTCGTACCATCCATCACGGCCGGGCCGGCAGCCAGCGGGACGACCGAACCCGCGGCGCCAAGCCTACCGCAGGTCGACCAGCCACTCGCTCCGCTGGAGTTGCGCCCGACGACGGCGGACGCGGATCAGTCGCCAGCGAAAGGCGATCGGGGCGGCGAGGGCCAGCATCGGGACGACGATCCAGAACCAGGTGGTCGCGGCCAGGAAGACGCCCGTCTCATAGGATCGGGACGCCCACCAGATCAGGAAGACCGTGATCATCTTGAAGGCAAAGAGGATCCAGATGAAGGCCCAGGCCGC
Organism: uncultured Thermomicrobiales bacterium; assembly: GCA_902806395.1. The sequence goes on from CADCWH010000312.1 coordinate 3,915, forward strand.
GGCGTGGTCCGGTTCGTCTGGTCGGCGAGGGGAATCGTCCCGGTCGGTTCGCGGGCGCGGCGGCACCGTCGGAGGAGGACCCGGTGGCCGGGTGGCGGGTGGTCTCGGCGGCGCGGTCACGGCCATCGTCGCCTCCCCTCACCTACCCGCCCAATGCCACCATCCGTGTCCCGAGAATTCCACACCGGCGTCGAGATCCAAATCGTCACTGGGCCGGGTCGGCCTCCGTCGGGTATAGGTCGTCAGCCTACCATGACCTATCACGGTTGGACCGCCCGAGCCGCGGTCAGACGTATCCCGGGCTATACGCAAAGCAAGGGCGATACGAGGACGAGGGGAGGGAACCGTGCCGATCGGAACGGTTCCGAGCCAGATCGACGAGGGTCCGTCGCGCCAGAATCTCGCATGGTGACCTTCCCCGTGCCCGCCCCAGTCTCCCCGACGGTCGCCATGTCAGTCGCCGGATGCGCCGGTGAGCCGGGCGCGAATATCGGCCGGCACGTCAACCCGCCCGGGGCGGCACGGGACGACTCGGAACGGAGGCCGCGGCGTCACGGTCCGCGCGCTCCTCTGAAGCGGCCCAGCGCAGGAAGATCACGGTGATCAGGAGCAAGTAGATCGTGTTGCCGCCGACCCACATCAGCAGCCCGGCGATCTCCTGGTCGGTCGCGACGCTGAGGCC
>CADCWH010000313.1 GCA_902806395.1 uncultured Thermomicrobiales bacterium
GCCACGTCGACCATCGCGTTGGCCGGGTGGTCCTGCTCGACGATGAACCACTGGACCTTGCCCTCGCCGGCCGCGAAGATCGCCGGCCAGTCGATGGTGCCGGCCCCGACCGGCAGGTCAGCGTAGTCCGGTGCGGGTCCGAGGTCCTTCATGTGGATGATCGGTATCCGGTTGATCTCCCGCTCCAGCAGGGCCAGAGCATCCTGACCACCGCGCAGCACCCAGTAGATGTCGAGTTCCATCGTCACCGATGCCGGGTCGGTCTCGGCGAGCAGGATGTCGTACATCGTCTGGCCGTCCGGCTCGTCGCCGATCGGGCGGAACTCGAAGTCGTGGTTGTGGTAGCCGAAGGTCAACCCCGCGGCCCGGCACCGCTCTCCCCAGGCGTTGAAGTTCTCGGCCATCCGCCGCACGATCGCCGCGTCGCCGCGCATCTCCTCACCGATGTAGGGGACGATTGCGTAGCTGGACCCGAGCATTTGCAATTCTTCGATGACGGTGTCGATCTCGGTCTCGAACCTGGCGTAGGGTACGTGGGCCGAGATGGCTCGGATCCCCAGTTCGTCCAGCGTCGAGCGCATCTCGGCGACGGGGATGTCGCCGTAGCCGGCGAACTCGACCGCCGTGTAGCCGGTCGCGGCGAGTGCCCGGAGGGTGCCGATGAAGTCGGTGGCGGTGCGCTCGCGCACCGTGTAGAGCTGCAGGGCGATCTGGTCGGCGCGCATGGTGGTCTCGCTCCCTGTGGTTGTCGTGTCCGGCCAGATGATCCTGATCGCCGGGACGTCTCGGCACCCGGGCCAACGCCCGGATCGTACCAAAGACGCGACGGCGACGGGGGCGTGTGGGGATGCCGGTGTGCTCTGTTCCCCGGTCGGTGATCGACGGCGGGACCGACGACTACCACCGACGATCCCCATCCCACCCCGCCTACCGCCCCACCGCATACAAGTGGCACGCCACGAAGTGTCCCGGCGTCGCCTCGATCAGTGGCGGCGCCACCTCGCGGAACATCGGCTCGACCTCGGTGCAGCGGGGGTGGAAGCGACAGCCGGAGGGCGGCGCGACCATGTCCGGTGGCGATCCGGGGATACCGGTGAGGCGGACCTTCTCGCCGGTCAGGGCCGGGAACGATGACATCAGGCCGCGGGTATAGGGGTGGAGGGGATTGGAGAACAGTTCCCTGGCCGGGGCTAGCTCCACGATCTGTCCGGCGTACATGAGCGCGATCCGGTCTGAGAGCTCCACCAGGAGTGACAGGTCATGGGTGATGAACAGGATCGAGAAGCCCATCTCCGCCTTCAACTGCTCGATCTGCTGCATGATCTCCTTCTGGACCACCACGTCCAGCGCCGTCGTCGGCTCGTCCATGATCATCAGGGGCGGTTCGAGGGAGAGGGCGCAGGCGATCACCGCCCGCTGTCGCATCCCGCCCGAGAGCTCGTGCGGGAAGCTGTCGATCCGTGTCGGGTCGATGCCGACGATCTGGAGTAGTTCGGCCGCCCGCGCCCGCGCCGCCCGATCCGACATCTCGACGTGGGCCTGGATGCCGTCGATAATCTGGTCGCCAACGGTCAGGACCGGGTTGAGCGCGTTCATCGCGCTCTGGAAGACCATCGAGATCTCGCTCCATCGGAATCGCTCCAGTTCGGCGTCCGACATCGCCAGCACGTCGCGGCCCCGGAAGTGCACCTCGCCGCCGGTGATCAGGGCCGGGGGGTGAAGCAGCCGGAGCAGGGCGTGGGCGATGGTCGACTTGCCGCTGCCAGATTCCCCGGCCAGGCCGAAGACCTCGCCCGGCGCGATCTCGAACGAGACCCCGTCGACCGCCCGCACCGGGCCTCGGGGAGTGAGGTAGTGGACGTGGAGGTCGCTGACTTGGAGCAGCGGCTCGTCCCTGCTCGTCCCGGTCCTATCCCGCACCGTGACCGCGGACGACGGGGGTGGCGCGGCTACCGCGGATCGCACGGTGGGTTCGGCCGAGGACATGTCGCGTCTCCCGTTCTGCCCGCAAGCGCGGGTTCGTCACCTCATCGACGGCGTAGTTGACCATGGCGAAGGCGAAGGCGACGATCGCCACGCAGATCCCGGCCGGCAGCACCGTCCACCAGGCCCCGGTCAGCAGGGCGCCGTTGTTGGCCGCCCAGTAGAGATTGGTGCCCCAACTGACCACGCTCGGGTTGCCCAGACCCAGGAACTCCAGGGCCGTCAGGGCGCCGATCGCGTAGATCACGGAGCCGAACATCCCGGCGACCGCGATCGAGGTCATGTTCGGCAGGATGTCCTGGAAAATGATCCGGAAGCTGCGCTCGCCGCTGATCTCGGCCGCCGAGACGAAGTCCTTCTCCCGCAGCGACAGCGTCTGGGAGCGGAGCACGCGGGCGGGCCACGCCCAACCGGTCAGGCCGAGGACGAAGATGAAGTACGCCGGGCTACCGCTGCCGAGGAAGGCCGACAGGACCACGAGCAGCGGGACGCTGGGGATGATCAGGAACACGTTCATCAGCAGTGAGAGGACATCGTCCACGCGGCCGCCGAAGTACCCGGCGCTCATGCCGACCAGGGCACCGATGGCGGTGGTGACGATACCGACCGCGACCCCGATCGACAGGGACAGCCGCGCTCCCCAGACCGTCTGGGCGAAGAC
>CADCWH010000314.1 GCA_902806395.1 uncultured Thermomicrobiales bacterium
GCCGCCCTGGACAACCTCGCCCTGGAATTGCGCCGCGACCCCGCGCGGGCGTGAGGCCCAGTTCGACCCGGCGATGGATTCAGGACGCGGACGTTCCCGATCAAGCGTGCGGCATCCCGACCGGGGTGGCGACCCGGTCGCATGCTACACTGACGAGCCGTTCATCCTCTGGATCACCCGATCATGCTCGGGACCACGGGCCGCCCTCGGTCTCCGGTCCGTGATCGGTCTGGTGCTCCCCGGTCCCGCCTCCTCCAATTGCTTGGTATCCCCGATGTCCACCGGTCTCCGGCTCGTGCTTCGATTCATTGGCTTTGTCGCGGGGCTCGCCATCGGTGCCCAGACCGGCGCCCTCGTCGCCTTAGGCAGCGATTCCAGCGACACCGGCGGGACGATCTTCCTGATCGCCCTCAGCATCGGCGGCATCGGTTACGTGATCGGGCCCCACGTCAGCCGGGCGGTCGTCCGCAACGTCCGACAGACCATCCACGATGCCTCGCTGACCGACCTGATCGCGGTCACCGCTGGCCTCCTGCTCGGGGGTATCCTGGCGGCGTTATTGGCCGTCCCCCTGTCATATCTTCCCGGCTCAGCCGGGTCCATCTTGCCATTCGTCGCCGCGGTCGTCCTCTGTGGTTTGGCGGTCGGGGTAATGCTGCTGCGCAAGCGGGAGTTGATCACCCCCTTCATTCGCCAACCGGTGCCCTCGCCTGTCCCACCTATGGCGCCCGACGTGGCCGCGACCATGCCCCTGGTCGTGGACACCAACATCCTGATCGACGGTCGCCTGGCAGAACTCTTCGAGTCCGGCTTCCTCACCGGCCGGGTCATCGTGCCCCGTTTCATCCTGGATGAGGTCCAGTTGGTCGCGGATGCCTCCGACCCCCTCCGACGCCAGCGGGGCCAACGTGGCCTCGACAGCCTGGCCAAGGTGCAGGAGAACGACCCGGACCTGGTCGAGATCTTAGACCTGCCAGCCGGGGTCACTTCGGCGACGGCCGTGGATGCCAAGCTCGTCGACACCGCCAAGCACTACAACGCCCGCATCCTCACCAATGATGCCAACCTGCAGCGGGTGGCCCAGATCCAGGGTGTCACCGTCCTCAACCTCAACGTCCTCGGCCGGGCCCTGCGCCCGTCGGTCCTGCCGGGTGAGGGTCTGAACCTGCGCCTGATCCAGGAGGGACGGGAAGGTGGCCAGGCGATCGGCTACCTCGACGACGGCACGATGGTCGTCGTCGACGGCGGCCGCCGCCTGATCGGCAAGACGGTCGACGTCACCGTCACCCGGATGCTCCAGACCGGTTCTGGCCGGATGGTCTTCGCGGTCCCCGTCAATGTCCCTGCCTGAGTCCACCCCGCCCGGATCAGTCCTGCCCGAGCCGGCACCACCTGGAACTCGTCGCGCTGGCGGCGTGACCGCCATCATCGTGGCGGCCGGTCGGGGGGTGCGGTTTGGTCCCACCCCCAAGGTGCTTGCTCCCCTCGGTACTGGTGGCACGACCGTGCTTTCCGCCGCACTGACCGCCATCTGCCGGGCTCCCTCGGTCGCCGGGGTCGTCCTGGTGGTGGGGGATGTCGTCCGGCCCGCGGCCGAGGCGCTAGCCGCCGGTGGCGTCTGGGACGTGCCGGTCCACGTCGTCGCCGGCGGCGGGAGGCGCCAGGATTCGACCCTGGCCGGCCTGCTCGCCACTCCGGACGACCACGACATCGTCGTCATTCACGACGGTGCCCGGCCGCTGGTCAGCCCCGATCTCGTCGAGGCCTGCGTGGTCGTCGCCCGGAGAGACGGAGCGGCCACCGCCGCCGTGCCGGTCCACGACACCTTGAAGCGAGTCGGCCCGAACCTGGAGATCATCGAGACCGTCCCCCGTGAGGGTCTCTGGGCCGCCCAAACGCCGCAGGCGTTCCGCCGCGACCTGCTCATGGAGGCCATGACCAGCCCCGAGTTCGCCCGAGACCACACCGACGAGGCGGGTCTGTTCGAGGTTCTGGGGTGGCCGGTGACCGTGGTGACCGGCGCCGCGACCAACCTCAAGGTCACCCGACCGGACGACCTCGTTCTGGCCGTCGCCCTCCTAGGCCGGATCACGGCGGGGCTGGACATGGCGACTCCCGAGTCCACGTTAGCAACGCCCGTGACGATGCGGGGATCGGCCGGGATTGCCACCACGTGACCATGCCCCCCTTCCGCACCGGCATCGGCTACGACGTCCACGCCTTCGCCACGGGCCGGAATTTGGTCCTCGGCGGGGTGACGATCCCCCACGACCGTGGTCTGGCGGGACATTCCGACGCCGATGTCTTGCTGCACGCCATCGCCGATGCCCTCCTCGGGGCGGCGGGCCTGGGCGACATCGGGCAGCATTTCCCGCCGGGCGATCCCGCCTTCGCCGGGGCCGACAGCTTGGTGCTCCTCGCCACGTCCGGTGGTCTGGTGCGGGCGGCGGGTTGGGAGATCGGCAACGTCGACGCGACGGTCATCGCCGAGGCGCCGAAGGTGAACCCGCACGTCCTCGCCATGCGGGCCGCGATCGGTCGGGCTCTCGGACTCGACGGTGACGCGATCGGGATCAAGGCCACCACCAACGAGGGGATGGGATTCGTCGGCCGGGGCGAGGGCATCGCGGCCCTGGCCGTGGCAACGGTGTACCGGGACACGCCGGTCCCGGGCCCTGCGCGCCCGATCCCCGCGACCCTCGGCTCGGCGAGTTCCGGTGACCCCAGCGGCCCATCCTCCAGTCGGACCACCGGTGGATCACCGTGCGGGTCCTGATCCAGCGGGTCAGCCGGGCCAGCGTCACGGTCGGGGACGAGATCGTCGGGGCGATTGGACCTGGATTGTTACTGTTGGTTGGCATCGGCCACGGCGACGGCTCGGGCCGGGTCGATGCCCTGGCCGAGAAGGTCGTCAACCTGCGCCTCTTCGAGGACGACGCCGGCAAGATGAACCGCTCCGCGGTCGACCTCCACGGCGAGGGATCGAACCTTCCCGGCAATCCCCCGGTCAGCGTCCTGATCGTCTCCCAGTTCACCCTCTACGCCGACCTGCGAAAGGGTCGCCGCCCCAGCTTCGTCGGGGCGGCACCGCCGGAGATCGCCGCCCCGCTGGTCGAGCGCTTCGCCGCCGCGATCGCTGCCCGGGACCTCCCGGTCGCCACCGGCCGGTTCGGTGCCGACATGAAGGTCGAGTCGGTCAACGACGGCCCTGTCACCCTCTGGCTCGACTCGGACGACTTGGGGCCGGGCGACTGACCGTTCACCGGCGTACTGGACGACGGATCGGCGCGGACGGGTCTGCAGAGTCGACGTTCACGCACGACTCACCCGGGTCGCCACCGAACCAAATGACCCATCCGGTCCTCCCATGCGGAGAACGGCGCCTCGACACCATGTCGGTTTCTCCCAGGTTTCTGTTCGATCGGTAGGATCGGACCGGGCTGCGGCTTTTCCGCTGCGTGTCATCTGGTCGAGCCAGACACGAAACGCGGCGTGCGAGGTCTGGGCGCGGTCACCTTAGCCAA
>CADCWH010000315.1 GCA_902806395.1 uncultured Thermomicrobiales bacterium
AGGGCGCTGAAATCGGGTTGGCCCCCGATTGCCGCGATTAACGGGGTGATGAAGTCCTCGACGAGTGCCGTCACCACGGCACCGAACGCTGCGCCGATCACGACCGCGACGGCGAGGTCGATCACGTTGCCACGGAGCAAGAACTGCTTGAAGTCGGTCGCCGTGTTCCGCATCGGTCCGCCTCCATGCCGGAATTCCCGCCCCGGTTCGCCCCCGGCCCGAGACCTTCCGGACCTCATTCGCATTCTAGACAGATCGTTGGCCGATGGGAAGTGACCCATCGGACGCACGGTCTCGACTGGCTGCCGGTCGCGATGACGTGCCACAGGATGGACGCGGGACGATCGGGGTGACGAGGCGTGAGTAGGGGGCCGACGAAGCTACACGAGGACGACACGATCGCGGTCCGCTTCCTGACCCAGGACCAGCAGCGGCCCATGGAAGTCGCCGGGTGGTTGGCCGACTTCATCGGCCAGGCCAAGGAGTCGCTCGACCTCGCCTTCTACGATGTCCACCTCTCGGCCCAACCGGCCCTCTTCCTCCGCCGCGCCCTCACGGCGCGGATGGCGGCCGGGGTCCGCGTCCGGTTGGTCTACGACGCCGGTGACAAGCCCCAGGGGCCGGGCGACGTCGACCGGTGGGGGTCGGAGCCGGTTGCGACGGGCGACCATCGCCGGGTCGAGGAACTCGGGTTGCCGCCGCACCTGATCCGGGCCATCACCGGCCGCGGCGCGCTCATGCACCACAAGTACATCATCCGCGACCGGGAGACGGTCTGGACCGGGTCGATGAATTTGTCCGACGACTCGATGGCCAGGATGGAGAACACCGTCCTGACGCTGGACGACGGCCTCATCGCCTCGCTCTATACCCGCGACTTCGTCCAGCTCTGGGGCACGAGCCGGGTGGTGATGTCCGGGAACTTCACCACCCATCCCGCCGCCCTGCGATTCGATGGCCAGGCGGCGCTGGCGGATGTGGACTTCACCCCGGGCCGTGGCCGGGAGATCAATGCCCTCGTCGCGGAGCGGGTCGAAGCGGCGCGGGAGCGGATCGTGTTGGCGACGATGCTCTTCACTTCTAGCCGCCTCTTGCGGGCCCTGCTGACACAACTCGACCGGGGAGTGGTGAGCGTCTCCGGCACCTATGACAAGACCCAGATGGACGGGGTCTTGAGCCAATGGCGGGAGATGCCGGAGTTGGCCTGGAAGGTGGCGGCGGTCGAGAGGATCGTGCGGGAGGCCGGTCTGGTGGGCAAGGAGAGCGTTCCCTATAGCCCGGGCCGGACCCACAACTTCTTCCACAACAAGTCGATCGTGATCGACGACATGGTCCTGACCGGGTCGCACAACTTCTCGCACGCGGCGCAGGCCAATGCCGAGAACCTGGTCACGATCCATAGCCGGTCCCTCGCCGATCGGGTGATCACCTTCTCCCGGCACGTCTCGGCCCGCTACCGGGATGGGACCCCGCCGCCCCGATGATCCTCGCTCGACGGTGCCGCTGCGTGGCATATGACGGCGTCGGACCGACCATCAGATTGTCACGGCAGCCGCCGGGGACGCTCCTGGTCTGGTCGGCGACGATGGGGTATCCAGCGCATCGGCATGGTGCGATGCTCTCGCCCGTGGTGGCCCGCCACGGCCGCATCCATGGGGCACAGGACGTGTGGACCCCAGCGATTGAGCCGTGATCCGGTGCGGACCTGCGCGCGAAAGCCGGGCGTCTGGCCTGGGACGCGGTATCCTGCCCAGCAGGATGACCTGGTCCGAAGACTCACCACCCGAGAGGATGTCGACCGGATGAAGATCGAGACCTTCGCGCTCGAACGTTGGATGACCCGCTACGAGACCCACGTCGCCTACGACATCGCAGAGAGCGGCATCGCCCCACTCTCGACCCGGGACCTGCTTGACCTGCTGCCGGAGGACGACCGGCACGGGGCGCTCGACGCCCTGCTCGACATCCGGCTCGGGTACAGCGAGGCTCCGGGGTCGGAGGCATTGCGGTCCGCACTTGCGGCGACCTACTGCGCTACGGGGCCGGACGAGATCCTGGTCACCACCGGGGCGATCGAGGCCAACTACTTGCTTTTCAATACGCTGCTTGACCCGGGGGACCACGTCGTCGCGGTGGCTCCGGCCTACCAGCAATTGCTCAGCGTGCCGGCCGCTATCGGCTGCGAGGTCAGCCGGTGGGAGGTCCGACCCGAGGACGGATTCCGCCTCGACCTCGATGCCCTGGAACGGTTGGTCACGCCGCGGACACGTCTGATCGTGATCAACTCCCCGCACAACCCCACCGGGGCGACGCTGGACGCCGACGGGCTACGGCGCGTCTACGACCTGGCCGAGTCAGTCGGGGCCCGGGTGCTCTCCGACGAGGCCTACCGATGGCTCGAACACGACGATGGGACCGAGCCGGTCCCGCCGATGCGGGATCTCGGTCCACTCGGGATCAGTGTCGGCACGTTCTCGAAGCCCTTTGGCCTGCCCGGCCTCCGGATCGGCTGGATTGCCGCTCCGGCCGACCTTGTCGCCGCCTGCTGGGGCGCTCGGGACTACGTCTCGCTGAGCCCGGGCAAGCTCAACGACGCCCTGGCTCTGATCGCCCTGCGCCACCGTGAGCCGATCCGGGCCCGAAACCGGCGGATCATCGCCGAGAACAAGGCGGCGGCAAGTGCCTGGTTTGCCGCGAACGCCGACCTGGTGGCCTGGCGGGCCCCGAGCGCGGGACTCCTGACGATGCTGGCCTATTCCCCGGACATGCCGTCCCTGCCGCTTGCGAAT
>CADCWH010000316.1 GCA_902806395.1 uncultured Thermomicrobiales bacterium
AAGACGTACCACGCTCACGATCGCCGGAGAAAGCCTCTCCTCACCATCCAAGGCTCCCGTCCTGACGACTACCCTCACACATCGGCCTGGGACCACGGCGGATGAATCGTGCCCGTTGCTTAGCCAGGCACGATGCGTGACGATGCGTTTGCCACCCAGATCAACCCGGACGGGCCGACCGCGGACCGGCCACGACGCGTTGGCGACCACCGAGGACCACGGGCAAGGACGCGATATCGGACATGGCCAGTTCCTACCCCTGGGTGCCTGATCGGCCAGGGTGGTCACCCGTGACACGTTCTCGGGTGCGATTCGCCTCGATGGGCGCCTCTGTCTAGCACCTGACCGACAGTTCCGCGACCCAGCTAACCCGCGTAGACATTGATCGGTGCTGATCCACTTGCCGGTCGACCGACCCATGCCCGGTCGCCCGCTCGCGGAATCCGCCTCCCTGTGACCAAGTCCGCCGTGATCGTGACGCTGATCCTTTCCGACCGGCGAAAATCGTGATCTCAGGACATTGACACCAGACTTGGTCGGTCTCATGATGCCACTCTCGTGGCACGGATGATCTAGTTCCGAAGGACGCACCCCGTTGGTCGCTCCCTTCCCCATCGACCCTGACCCGGGCGGCTTCGTCCTCCCTGCCCACGCGCGCGACTGGCACTGGCCGAGCGGCTCCTTGCCGATCCCGCCGACGGCCCTGGTCGGCCGGGAGGGGACGGTCGACGAGGTCGTCGGACTGCTGCGGCGGGACGACGTCCGTCTCGTGACACTCGTTGGTCCAGGCGGGGTGGGCAAGACGAGCCTCGCCCAGGTCGCCGCGGCCACGGCGGCCAGCGAGTTCCGCGACGGCGTGGTGTTCGTCGACTTGGCGCCGATCCGGGAACCGACGATGGTCCCGGTCGCCATCGCCCAGGCCCTCAGTGTGCGAGAGATGCCAGGTCAGTCGCTGCCGGATGCCCTGGCGGCCGCCCTCGGCCAACGCCACATCCTCCTGGTGCTGGACAACCTCGAGCAGGTGATCGCCGCAGCCCCGACCATCGCCACCCTGCTGGCCCACGGTCCCGGCCTGACCGTGCTCGCCACCAGTCGCGCCCCACTCAACGTCCGGGCCGAGTACGGCTATCCCGTCGCACCGCTGACCATCCCCGACCCCGATCGCGCCTCGGTCGAAGCTCTGGCCGCTAACCCGGCCGTGGCCCTCTTCGTCGAGCGGGCCCAGGCGATCGAGCCGGGCTTTGCGCTGGGCGAAGACAACGCCGCCATCCTGGCCGAGATCTGTCGCCGGCTCGATGGCTTGCCGCTGGCGATCGAGCTAGCCGCCGCGCGGCTCCGCGTCCTGCCGTTGCCAGCCCTACTGGCACGGATCACCAATCGCCTCACCCTGCTGACATCTGGTGCCCGGGATTATCCGGAACGGTCCCGCACGATCCGGGCGACCGTGGCCTGGAGCCACGACCTGCTATCGGCGACGGAGCAGGTGGTGTTCCGGCGTCTGGGCGTCTTTGCCGGTGGGTTCACCCTGTCCGCCGCCGAGTGCGTCGTGACAACCGCCGTGGCCACCGGCGACACCGCGGAAAACGTCGCGGACCCGGCGCTCGAGGTGCTGGAGGGCGTCGCGTCGTTGGTCGAACAAAGCCTCCTGGTCCGGCGGCCGGACCAGGGCGGCGAGCCGCGGTTCGGCATGCTGGAGACGATCCGGGAGTACGCCCTGGAGCGGCTCGTCGAGAGCGGCGAGGTGGACGCGGCCAAGCGCGCCCACGCCACCACCTACCTCGACATCGCCGAGCGGGCCGAAGCGGGGTTCTTCGCCGGTGCCGACCTCCCCTGGCTCGACCTCTTCGCATCCGAGCATGATAATTTTCGGGCCGCCCTGGCCTGGTGTCTCGACCGGCGGGAGATCGCGACGGCCCAGCGCTTCACTGCCCTCACGCCCTTCTGGTTCATCCGCGGCCATCTCACCGAAGGACGCGCCTGGACCGAGCGCATCCTCGCCCTCGACACCCAGTCGACCACCCTGGAGCGGGCGCAGGCCCTCTTCGGAGCAGCCCAGATCGCCCGGGGACAGGGTGATGTGGAGCGGGGAACGGCGCTCCAGTCCGAGGCCCTCTCGATCCGACGCTCCGCTGGCCACGAACGGGGCGTGGCGATCTCGCTGTTCATGCTCGGCGACCTGGCCATCGAGGCGGCCGACGACGATCGGGCCCTCGAACTCCACACCGAGGCCCTGGAGCGCTGCCGGGCCGTCGGCGGCCTCGACTTCTGCGTCGCGGCCGGGCTATGGCAATTGGGCACCATCGCGGACCGTCGCGGTGACGAGTCTACGGCTATGGCCGCCTACACCGAATCCCTGGCACTGGCCCGCCGGACGGGGGGCCGGTGGGTGGCCTCATTTGTCCTCAGCAGCCTGGGGGTGGCGGCGTTCACCCGGGGCGACGTCCCTCGCGCCATCGACCTACTACGCGAGAGCGTGCTTTCGTGCTGGGAGATCGGTGACCGGTGGGCGCTCGCCTATGCGCTGGTCAGCCTGGCAGAGATCCTGGTGACCGGGGGGGACCACGAGCGCGCCGCCCGCTTCTTCGGCGCCGCCGAGGCCCTGCGGGAGGCGGGCAACATGCCCCTGATGCGTTTCACCCTGACGGGCTATGAGACTGCCCTGGACGCGATCCAGACCCACCTCACGCCGACTCGGCGGGCGCACGCCTGGGCCGCGGGTCGGACCCTGCCGCTGGTCCGGATCATCCAGGAAGTCATCGATCTGACCACGGACGCGCCCGCGCCGGCACCCGCGCCGGGCGCCCCGGTGGTCACCCCTCCGGCCGCCTCGTCACTGCCAGGTGGACTGACCGAACGGGAACTGGACGTGTTGCGGTTGCTCGCCACCGGGCTACCGAACGCCGCGATCGCCGAGCGCCTCTTCCTCAGCCGCCGGACCGTCGATGCCCACCTGCAACGCATCTACTCCAAGCTGGACGTCAACTCCCGCTCGGCCGCCACCCGCCTCGCCCTGGACCTCGGTCTGGCCTGACGTCCCAGCTACTCGGCGCTGTGGCCCTAGCGGCCTGCACTGTCCCGCTGGCTCGCCTAAACGCCCAACGAGGCGCGAGGAGCGGCCCGGTTCGGTACGTGGCCCTCGGGACCAATCGCTGACGGCTCGTTGGCGACTGATCCCCCACCTGCGGCCACGCGACACCGGCCCTCACCACATCGTGCGGTGAGGGCCGGTGTCAGTTCGTGAGACGGCTCAGGGCGAGGTGAGGGTGTAGGTCAACCCGTAGCGTGACGCTCGGCGTCGGCCGGGCGAGACATCCCGCTCTCGACTTCGGCGTAGGGTTGCGGTCCGATCTCGGCCCACCCCTTCGTCACGGCGTAGCGGAGGGCCGCGACCCGGTCATCGACCTGGAGTTTGCGCAGGACCGAGGTCATATGGTTCTTGACGGTCTGCTCGGTGATGAAGAGCGCGTCGCCGATCTCCTTATTGGACTGGCCCATCACCAGGCAATCCAACACCTCGAGCTCGCGGGGAGACAACTGGATGTCGGGATCGCCAGCAGCCGCGCGCCGCTCACTGAGGGAACGAAATTCGCCGAGGACGCGTCGGGCCAGGCTCGGGTTGGCCAGCACCTCCATTTGCAACAAGTTCTCGCCCCGCAGCACCGCGTGGATCGCATCCAAAATCGCGGCGGGCTCAGCGTCCTTGGTCAGGAATCCGGCCGCCCCCGCCCGGATGGCCGAGAAGAGCCGTTCGTCGTCGACGTGCATCGATAGGAACACGATGGCGACCGTCGGCCGCTGGCGGCGCAGGGCATTGGCGACTTGGAGCCCGGTCACCCCCGGAAGCTGAACGTCCATGAGGATCAGGTCGGGGCGATGAACGTCCGCCTCGTGCAGGGCCTCGTGCCCGTTCGCGGCCTCGGCCACCACCTTCAATCGCTGGTCCTGCTCGACGATCCGGGATAACCCGACCCGAAAGAAGGGGTGATCATCGACGATCATGATCCGGCGCTTGTACATCCCACGTCCTCCAGCACCCACTCGGTCAACGGCCTCGGTTTGCGGATCGCCACCCGAAACCTCCACTTCCGGAAGCTAATCGGTTTCCCCACGCGGGTCGGGAGGATTATACCAGACAATAATCCGAACACTACCGTTCCATTTATCCAATGTGAGTCCTGTGCCTCTCCGAATCATGGACAATGAGTCACCACCCGCCGCGTGATGGCAGTTTGTCCCGCATCGCCATCATCACCCGACCCACCATCGGGTGGTGCGTGCGCCGACCGGCATGCATAATCGCGCGAGGTCGACCCCGACACTCCGCCGGCGACCCGGCATGCCGCCGGCGACCGGCCACGCCGCCACCACCGCCCGCGATGGGTCTCGGCCGCACTGCCCCCACCAGGAGAGTCACATCCATGCCAGATCCCGTCTCCACCACGCCGTCCCCTCCTGCCGATGCCGCCGCTCGACGGGACGCCCGGCTGGCGTCGGGCCAGCGATCGGTCACGGTCCACCGTGTGGCCGTGACCGGGCTCGGGGCGATCACCTCGCTGGGGGGCAGCGCGACCGAGACCTGGCGCCGGGTCGTGGCCGGGGAGACAGGCATCCGCGTCCAACCCCACCTGGACCCGGCCAACTACCCCTGCACGCTGCTCGGTAACGTCGACGACGCCACGATCCCGGCCCGGTTCCTCACCGGGAAGGCGGTCCGGACCACATCCCGCTTCGCCCGTCTCTCGGTCGAGGCGGCCGGGGAGGCCCTGATCGACGCTGGCCTGATCGACGAGGCGGGAGACACCCTGCCCGGGATCGACCTGCTGCCCGGGGGCGCCCTGCTTGGCACCTGCGTGGGGGGCACCTACGATGACATGCTGCCGGCCTATGAGACCTTTCAGCAGCGCGGCCCCGGCCGTGTCCCTCCTCATCTCCACGTCATGTTTCCCCACAACCTGGCCGCCTACGCCATCCAGGCCCGATTCGGCCTCGGCGGGCCCAGCTCGACGGTCGTCACCGCTTGCGCCACCGGCGCCCAGGCGATCGGCGACGCCTTCCACACCGTCAAGTTCGGCCGGGCCCCGGTCATGGTGGCGGGGGCGGTCGAGTCGGACAACCATCCCTTCTTCGTCGCCGGCTTCTCGGCGATGCGGGCCCTAGTCACTGACAGCAACGACCGGCCGGAGCTGGCCAGCCGGCCGTTCGACGCCTCCCGGGCCGGGTTCGTCCTCGGGGAGGGGGTCGGGATGGTGGTGCTGGAATCGTGGGATCACGCGATGGCCCGTGGCGCCCGGATCTACGCCGAAGTCCTCGGCTTTGGCTCCTCGAACGACGCCTACCACCCGATCGCCCCCCAGCCCGAGGGCGAGGGCGCGGCCCGGGCGATCCTGGCCGCCCTGGCCGACGCCGACCTCGATCCCGACACCATCGACCACGTCAATGCCCACGCCGCCTCTACTCCGGCAGGCGACCTAGCCGAGGCCAAGGCGATCGAACGCGTCTATGGCGAGCGGGCGGCTCGCCTGCCCGTGACCTCGGTCAAGGGCGCCGTTGGCCATTGCATGGGTGCGGCCGGGGCGATCGAGACGGTCGTCTCCATCATGTCGGTGGCCGAGGGCTGCATCCCGCCAACGCGCAACTACCGGACACCGGACCCCGAGATCCGCCTGGACATCGTCCACGACGAGGCACGATCGGTCCCGATCGGGGCGATGGTCACCCACTCCTTCGGTCTCGGCGGTCAGAATGCCTGCCTGGTGATCGGCGCCGCCGGTGAGGGCCCCAGCGCCTGACCGACAGGCGACGGTAGCCGGGCCTCGACCCGTCAGGCCACCGTGGTTTCCGGCACCGGCGAAGCGCTGGCGTCGCCCGTCGGGGATGCCAGCGGCGCGTGCGGGTTGGCCTCGTGGTCGGCGCGGACCGCAAGTAGGGCGTCGACCATCTTGGGGTCCCACTGCGTGCCGGCCCCATTTTGGAAGGCCCAGCCAGCGCGGTCTCTCCACCCGTGCGACGGCTCCCGCCGTCCGTCGACAACCGTCGCCGGCCATCACGGGCATTACCCCTATCCTGCCCCGGCCCCCTCCCTCATGCGACGATCCCGGTCACTGGGACGGGCGGCCATACGTCATCCTCGCGACCCGCCGATGGGGCCGAATGTTCAGCGTGATCGTCGTAGCCACCGGCTCCCAAATCCATGAGGCAGGACCTGCCGCTCATCGTCGCCCGGCCGCCGGCATCGGCTATGCTGCCGATCTTCGCCCGTCCGCGACGCCACCCTAGTGTGGGTGAGCGGGGTCGGGCGGTGTCACTTCCGGACGGAGGTCCCCGTGTACGACCGGACCCGTGCCTTCCTCACCACCATGGGCCTGCCCCCTGGCGACGACCACGCCCACGCGGCGTCGGCAGCCCGGTTCCCCGACGGCGGCCAGTACCGGATCGAGATCCCGTCGGTCGAGGGCCCCGCCGCACTCCAGGCCGTGTTCGACGCGGCCGACGCCTACGAGGTCCCCGTCCACCGCGTCAGCCAGGGCAGCGGGGTGATGCTGCTCGCCGATGACGAGCTGGACGAGATGGCTCGCCTGGCCGCGACCCGAGGCGTCGAGGTCAGCCTGTTCGTCGGTCCCCGGGCCGGCTGGGACACGGGGGCGATGGCCTACAGCCCCGCCGGACGGGTCGTCGGGCCAAAGGTCCGCGGCATGGACCAGTTCCTCCAGGCCGTCGAGGAGGTCCGCCGGGCCTGCGACCACGGCATCACCAGCGTGCTGGTCACCGATGAGGGGTTGCTCTCGGTGCTGGGCGAGATGCGGGCGGCCGGGGACCTCCCGGCCGAACTCATCCTGAAGGGCTCGGTGATGCTGGGTGCCAGCAACCCGGCCTCGATCAGGCTCCTCGAACGCCTTGGCCTGACCACCTTCAATGTCCCGACCGATCTCAGCCTGGCCCAGCTCGCCGCGATCCGGGCAGCGACGACGATGCCACTGGACATCTACATCGAGGCACCGGACGACATCGGCGGCTTCATCCGCCACTACGAGATCGCCGACATCATCCGCGTCGCCGCCCCGGTCTACGTCAAGTTCGGCCTCCGCAACGCCCCTAACATCTACCCCAGCGGCACCCACCTCGAAGCGACGGCCATCGCCTTGACTCGTGAGCGCCTGCGCCGGGCCAAGATCGCCCTCGACCTCCTGTCTCGCCTCGATCCTGACGCCGTGATGTCGCCCCTACCCGTCGCCCGGGCCCGCTAGTCCCGACGAACGCGGTGAAGGACACGAAAATGGGTGAGACCGGGGCGCCATTCCTGCCCCAGCCCCACCCCTCATCGCAACGGTTACGCGGACGCGCTATTGGGCGGCGTTGCCGCGGGCCGTGTTATAGGTCTCGATTTGCTCCGGTGTGAGGATCGAGGCGGTGGCGACATGCGCGGCGAGATGGACGGCGGCCAACTCGCCCTCCAATCGACTTAATTCGACGACCCGATCGACCACGTCGCCCGGCGCGATTGCCGAGGACCGCAGGTCAGACTCGAAGGCAGCCTGGGCGACGAGGAACCGCTCCCCGGCGGCGACCGCATCGACCTGGACTGAGGCACGGAGCGCCTCGAGCCCGGTCACCTGCTCGACTGTCAGGGTCAGCTGGTCGCGGAGTTCAAGGGAATGTGCCGGGCCGGGGATGCCATTCGCCTCGGCGGCCCGCGCATACCCGGCGCCGTCTCCGCGTTCGATGGCCACGACCTCGTCCGACGTCAGTGCGCGGATGTCCCGTCCACCGCTGGTCCCACCATGCGCGTGGTCACCGGCAACGGGCGTCCCGCTGCCTGGAGTGGCCCCGCCAGATAGCTCGAGCAGGATCGCCGCCAATATCTCCGTCTCGGCCCGTTGGGCGGCGATGACCCGTGCGGCGACATCGCGGATCTCCGGATGGTTCGCCTGACCCAACGCCGCCTCCGATGCGGAGATGGCGCTCTCGTGGTGGGGGATCACCAATTCGATGAACGCTCGGTCTGCATCTGGGACGGAGCAAAAGGCCGCGACGAGCGCATGACTGTCCATGAGATCGACACCATTGCCGGTCACCATCAAGCCATGGGCCGTGGGCATCGTCCGGGCCATCTCGGCCATCAATGCGTCGCCGGTCAGTGTCGGGTCCGGAGCACCATAGAATTCCTGCCGCAGTCCGCGCAGCTCGTCGATCTCCTCGCCTTGCGTGGTAATGACCGCTCGGGCGATCTCCTTGAGCCGGGGATCGGCGAGCCGGGGCAGCGCCGCTTCGGCCAACGCGATCACGCTGACGTGGTGGGGCACCATCATGTCGATGTAGATCTGGTCGAACTCGACCGTATGCGCGGATGGCGTGCCGTGCTGGGCCATGTCTCCCTCCACATGGGCGCTCCCCGGAGACGCGGCGGGCGAGGTGACGCCGTCACCCGTGGGGCAACTCGCGGGGGTCGCCAACGGCGTCGCCTGCCGGACGGCGCCCGTGGGCATGGCCGTGGACGCGAGGGCCGAGATCGCCACGATGGTGACGATGCACGGCACAATGAAACGGGGCGCCAGGGGCACCCGGACACGTGAAAACCGCATGGGGATCCTCTCTTGGGTGGGTGTCAAAACGAAATTAAGAACGCCGTGATCCATCGGCCCCGGTCGCCTCGCCGGGTGTCTCCGTGGACGGCGTCGTGGTACGGCGCGAGCTTCCTCGGCCTATAACCGCCACACCTGGAGTAGGGCTCGCCGGTGCCCGGAGAACGGCGGTGTCCCATGAGTACCCGTCGATCGGTCAGCTACCGCGAGGAGCACGGTGGACAAGGGAGCGATCGCGAGGTCGCCGCTCCGACCGGAAATCGTCGTCGGGGCCCATGACGCGAGCGTCGCGGTGCGTTCGCTGGCACAGGCATCCGCTTCCCGGGGGCCGCCGGGTCCGTGGTCGTCCCCTGTCCGTCGGTGACGGGAGCGGTCGATGTTGACCTCCCCCGTGTCCCGACCCGTCGCCGGGCCGAGACCATCGTGGCGCGCTGCAGGCTCGCCACGGGTCACACCCATCTCGCGGGACGCAACTAGGAAATGGTGAGCACCCGGGCGCGCCCGCCGACGGTCCTCCGACCGGTCATGCGGCATCGCTGGGGGCGACGCCTCGTGACCGTGTAAGCCAGTGCGCGAGGGGTTGATCGCGTGCCCCCGGTCACCGGCGTGGCCATGCGAGCGGGCCCCGTGCCGGGGCATCGGCGCCGAGACGACCGTGGCGGGGTCATGGGCCGCGATGCTCTGGACCATGATCACGTCGTGGCCCAGGACGACGGCGACTAGTACGGCAGCGAGCCACAAACCCGGCCCACGACCCGCCTGGGCGGCGAAGAGGCGGAGCACTCTCCGTCTGCCGACCGCCAGACCACTCGCGCCGCGGCGTGCCGATCGTCGTCGCGGACGGCAATGGCATCTGGTCCTGTGTGTCACGGCCCCATTGTCCCACTGGGCAAGATCGACCACAACCTGATATGGGCTCTCGATCGCCCTCACGCGCCATCCCGCCCATCGCCCATCCCGAGGTCCAACCCGCGCAGCAATTGGGCATTCAGGGCGACCACGATCGTCGAAAAGCTCATGAGCAGGGCGCCGACCGCCGGGGCGAGGGTGAAGCCGACGGGGGCCAATACGCCCGCCGCCAACGGGATCGAGATGACGTTGTAGCCAGCCGCCCAGCCCAGGTTCTGGACCATCTTGCGGTAACTGGCTCGTGAGAGCCGGACCACCCCGGCCACGGCGCGGGGGTCGCTCCGGGCCAGGATCACCCCGGCCGACTCGATCGCGACGTCGGTGCCGGCACCGATCGCGATGCCGACATCCGCCCGGGTCAGCGCCGGGGCGTCGTTCACCCCGTCCCCAACCATCGCCACTCGCTCGCCGCGGCCCTGCAACTCGGCGACCGCCGCCGCTTTCTGGTCCGGCAGGACTTCGGCGAAGACCTCGTCGATGCCCAGTTCGGTCCCGACCGCGTCTGCGACCGGCCGGGCGTCTCCGGTGATCATCACCACCCGGACCCCGCTCGCTCGCAACTCGGCCACGGCCGCTCGCGACTCGTCCCGAACGCGATCTTCCAGGGCCAGGGCTCCGACGATCGCGCCGTCTCGGATCACGTGCAGCACCGCCGCGCCCCGGGCCGACCAACCCTCCGCCCACTCCCGGGTGGTGGCATCTGGCTCGATGGCGCGCTCCCGCAGCAGGGCCGGGCCGCCGACGGCGACTTCGACGCCATCGACGGTCGCGGCCACGCCCCGGCCGGCGGCGGCCCGGAACCCCGTCGCCGGGAGGGGGGCAAGTCCCCGGACCTCCGCGTCCCGGGTGATGGCTCGGGCCAGGGGGTGCTCGGAGTCGCGCTCGACCGCCGCCGCGAGGCGCACCAGGGCGCCTTCGTCGCCGTCCGTCGCCACCACCCCGCGCACGACGGGCTCACCCTCGGTCAGGGTGCCGGTCTTGTCGAAGATCACGGTGGTCACCGTCCGCATCCGCTCCAGGGCCAAGCGGTCCCGGACCAAGATGCCTTGCCGGGCCGAGATCGAGGTCGAGAGGGCGATCACCAGCGGGATCGCCAGCCCGAGCGCGTGTGGGCACGAGATGACCAGCACCGTGACCGTCCGGGTGATGGCCTCGTCGAAGGTGCCGATGACCGACCAGACCACGAACGTCACCGCCCCGGCGGCGATCGCGACGTAGAAGAGCAGCGCGGCGAAGCGGTCGGCCAGGGCCTGGGCACGGGAACGCGACCCCTCCGCCTCGGCAACCAGGCGCTGGATACCGGCCAGCGCCGTCTCGTCGCCGACGGCGGCGACCCGCATCCGCAGCGCCGACCCGACCGCCACCGTCCCGGCCACGACGCCGTCGCCAGGACCCTTCGTCACCGGGCGCGACTCGCCGGTGACCATCGACTCGTCCAGGTCCACCTCGCCGTCGAGCACCGTCCCGTCGGCGGGCACTCGCCCACCCGGGCGGACCAGCACGGTGTCGCCGACCATCAGGGCCGCAAGCGGGACCGTCTCGATCGCGTCCCCGGTCACCCGCTCCGCCTCGTCGGGCAGGAGGGCCGCCAGAGCGTCCAAGGCGCCCCGCGCCTGGCCGAGCGCTCGCATCTCCTGCCAGTGGCCGAGCAGCATGATCACGATCAGCAGGGCCAGCTCCCACCAGAAATCAAGGTCGGCGAACCCCAGGGTCGAGGCCAGGCTGGCGGCGAACGCGACGCTGATCGCGAGCGTGATCAGTAGCATCATCCCCGGCCGCCGGTCGCGCGCCTCGTCCCACCCGCCCCGCAGGAAGACTTCGCCGCCATACAGGAAGACGACGGTGCCCAGGACGGGCGCGACCCAGTCGCTGCCCGGGAACGTCGGGACGCTCACGCCCAACCAGTCCATCAGCCAGTGCCGCACCATCTCGCTATAGAGGACCACCGGGATGGACAGTGCTAGCGAGACCCAGAACCGGCGCCGAAAGAGATCGGGGTCATGCCCCGCGTGACCCTCATGTCCGCCGTGCCCGCTGTGCCCGCCGTGATGTCCGGGCTCTCCATGTCCCACGTGACCATAGGCCGAGACGTCCGCATGGGTGACGTGGCCCGCGTGGCCGTCTGGCCGGAGGTCGAGCTCAACCGTCCGATCGTCCGACGGGGAGACGTGTTCGCCCGTCCGCAGGGTACCGTCGGCTCCCGCGTGTCCCCTGTGGTCGATGGCTTTCGACGCTTCCGTTCGCTGTTTCATCTCGCCGTGTCCTGAACGATTGCCTACCGCACCGTGGCGCCGCGTCACGGCCGGGAAGACTTCAATAACTCCATACTATACCCCCAGGGGGTATAACGCAAGCCTGGGCACTCAGTGTCGGGACAGGACTGTCATCAGCGGGGTTGCCGACCACCGCGATGGGCTCGGGATGGCAGCGTCGGGATATTGGGGACCACCCGTCGGCAGCCGGTTTAGGGGTGACCAGTCCGGGCTCGCCGGTGGGGCGGCACCCTGCGGCCGAACCGGGCCGGGTCGAAGGGGACGAGCACATCCGGGGACGAATCGCCGTCACCGTCCAGCATATCGGCCAGGGACTCGGCGGTGGCCGGGGCGAGGGTGATGCCGAGCATCGCGTGGCCGGTCGCCACGGCGACGTTGCCGAGTCCGGGGAGGCGGCCGATGGCGGGCAGCCCGTCCGGAGTGAGGGGGCGCATCCCGGCCCAGGGGGCGGAAGCCCGATCCGGGTCGGCTGGCCAATCACGCAGGTAGCGGGCGGTCGCCATCGCGATCTGGCCCGGTCGATCCCGCCGGATCGACGCCTCCGGCGATGCGAGGTCCATTAGGCCCGCCACGCGCAACGATCCCCCGTAGGGCGTCACCGCCAGCCGGGCCTCGTCTAGATACAGCGTGGAGGTGATCGGACGGGGCGCGGGGGCGTAATCGAGGCTGTAC
>CADCWH010000317.1 GCA_902806395.1 uncultured Thermomicrobiales bacterium
CTATCACCGGCGCACTCGCCGACGCCGGGCTGCCGGCGACCGAGATTGGCCACGTCTACGCCCACGCCTCCTCGACCGTGCTGAACGACCCGACCGAGTGCCGGGCGATCCGGCTGGCCTTTGGCGACCATGCCGACCGGGTCGAGGTGAGCGGCACCAAGGGGCTCCATGGTCATGCCCTGGGGGCGACTGGGGCGATCGAGACGGCGATCGGCGTGCTGGCGATGACCCACGGCCACTTGCCCGGCACCGCCAATCTGGCCGACCAGGACTCAGCCTGCGACCTGGTGGTGACGCCCCCCGGCGGACGCGATGCCGAGATCCCCTACCTCGTCAAGAACTCGTTCGGCTTTGGTGGCATCAATGCGAGCCTGGTCCTGGGGGCGGCCTAGCGACCGTCAGTAGGGTGGTGCGCAAGCCGTCGGTCGCCCCGGTGACCGGAACGTATGGCTAGGCGACCCCGCTATGGCGACGGACCAGAATCTGGCGTAACGTTCGTCCCTCCCACGGCACCCAACGTGCTAGCACGACATCGAAGGTCCGGTGGCCGCTCGAGGGTGGCTTGGCGGTCCCGATAGGTTGGTATGCGGTTCCAGGGTCGACCCCGTCGCGGCGGGGAGCGATCGGCCTGGCGAGAGGCTCCCGATGGACGCGCTCGGCGATGCACTCGCCTACATCCAAGACAATCCAGACCGGTTCTGGCGGGCCGTCACCGTCCATATCCGACTCAGTGCCACGGCGCTGCTGCTGGCGATGGCCGTCTTCATCCCCATCGGCGTGATCGTCTCTCGAAGTCGCCGGGTCGGCCCTTCGTTGGTCGCTGGGGTGGCGGCGCTGCGGGTCATCCCGAGCCTGGCCCTACTGTTCATCCTGTTCCCGATCCTGGGTCCCGGTGAGGACACCGCCCGTTGGGCGTTGTTCGTGCTCGCTGGCCCCGCCCTGGTCATCAACACCGACGCCGGTCTGCGCAACGTCTCCGCCGCCGTGATCGAGAGCGCCCAGGGGATGGGCATGACCTCACTCCAGGTCTTCACCAAGATCCAGGTGCCGCTCGCCCTGCCGGTCATCGTCGGGGGAGTCCGGACCGCCAGCATCGAAATCATCGCCAGCGCCGTACTGGCCGCCTATATCGGGGCGGGTGGTCTCGGCAACTTCATCACCAGCGGCCTGACCCTACTCGACACGCGGCTGCTGCTCGTCGGGGCGATCCCCGTAACCATCTTGGCACTCATGGCCGAGGGCATCTTCGGGACGCTCGAACGCGTCCTGAGCCCGCCGGTCACGTGAGGCATCCCTGGCGCGCCCCGTGCGCGTCGGACCCGGGACCGCACCGGTCCCGACCATCCCGGAGGACGATCATGTCCCTCGGAAATCCTGAGGAGGAAACCGACGATGACCATGTTCACGAGACGGACGTTCGCCAAGGGCACTGCTGCTGTACCGGTCCTCGGTGCGGCGGCGTTGTCGGGCTATCGAGTGGCGGGGGCGCAGGGTGAACCTGTCGTCGTCGGCTCGAAGAACTTCACCGAGCAGTACATCCTGGGCGAGATGTACCGGGCACTGCTCGAGAACGTCGACATCCCGGTCGAGATGAGCCTGAACCTCGGTGGGACGGGCATCGCCCACGAGGCCCTGATCAACGGCGAGATCAGTCTCTACCCCGAATACACTGGCACCGCGCTGGAGGCGGTCCTCGGCATCACGGTGGCCAGCCTGAGCGGTGAGGCTACCCCGGCCGCCAGCCCGGTCGCCCCGGCCATGGCGACGCCGGGCGCGACGCCGGAAGCCGGCGGCATCGACCAGCTCGTCTACGACACCGTGGCCCGGGAATATCTCGACCAGTTCCAGGTCGTGCTCCTGGAGCAGACGCCGTTCAACAACACCCAGGCCCTGGCCATCCCCCGCTCGCTCTCCGAGGAAGAGGGGATCACCACCATCTCCCAACTCGCTGAGGTGGCGGGGGAGTACATCATCTCGGCTCCGGCCGACTTCAGCGAGCGGGAGGACGGCCTGCTCGGACTCCAGTCGGCCTACGGGGCCGGCTTCGCCGACATCGAGGTCCTCTCGGTCGACCCGAGCCTGAAGTACCAGGCCATCGAGGGCGGGCAGGCCCAGATCGTCCTGGCCTTCGGTACCGACGCCCAGATCGCCGCGCTGGACCTGGTGGTCCTGGACGACGACCTTGGCCTCTGGCCGCCGTACCATGTCGCCCCGTTCGTCCGCCAAGACACGTTGGATGCCTACCCCGAGATCGCGGATGCGTTGAACTCCGTGGCGCCGCTCCTGACCGACACGGCGATGCAGGGGCTCAACGGCCAGGTCGACATCGACGGCGAGGAGCCGGAGGCCGTGGCGCGCCTGTTCCTCCAGGAGCAGGGGCTGATCCCGGCCGAGTAGGTTCGGCCCACCGTCCGCGGGTCCGCCGCGATCCCCATTCGCGTGGTCTGGTCGGGACGGATTCGGCCACGCGTGCCCGGGGGCGGGAGAGCTGATCGGCTCTCCCGCCCCCGGGAGCGTCACCGGGTGGCGCACCGGAGAGGAAGACCATGTCCACGCCCGAGAGACCCGGCGATCCACCCAGCGACGATCGCCATGGAGATCGCCTCGATCGGGTCGTCGACCTGACGGCCGAAGAACCCCCGGCGGACGAGGCGGAATGGGGTAGCTCGATCACCTTCTCGAACGTCTCGAAGCGGTTCCCGAATGTCGATGTCCCCGCCGTCGACGATGTCAGCTTCACAGTCAAGGCGGGCC
>CADCWH010000318.1 GCA_902806395.1 uncultured Thermomicrobiales bacterium
ACCGATGGCAGGCGGTCTGGCCCGTGCTGGTGATATTGCTTCGCACTCGGGTTCAAATTGGGCTGCATAGGCTGGGGTCCGTCCGGGCACGACACCCGTTCAGGACCACGACGCAGGGATTGGCGCTGGCCGTGGTTGTCGTCACCATTGCCGCGACCATCGCCATGGCCTCGAGGCTGCTCTTCCTGGCCGTCGCGACGCCTGACGAGCCATTGGTCCTCGCGGCGTTCTTCGCCTGTCTCCTGAGCGCGGGGGTCATCGCCAATTCAAGCGCAGCCCTCCAGTCGATCTACCTCGCGGCTGACCTCCCATTCCTGCTGACCATGCCGATCCCTCTGGTGGTCACCTTTTCGAGTAAGTTCGCAGAGACCCTGGCTGGCGGACTCCCGATCGGTTTCATCGGTTTCTGGTTCATCGCCGGATACGCCACCACGGCCGACCGGTTCGTGTGGACCCTGATCATCGGCACCGTGATCCTCCTCGGATACCTGGTGATCCTCTCGGCGCTCGGCATCGTGATGGTCGCCGGGATCGCCCGACTCGTGCCGGCCAAGCGGGCCTGGACCGTCTTGGGCGTCGTGAGCCTCCTGATCGTCGGTGCGCTGGGCGTCTGGTGGGCGGTCATCCAACAGGACGACGCGAGCGCGACCTTCACGTCGGACATGTCGATCGATTCCACTATCGATGCCGGAACGGTCGGTCTCCTGCAAAACCTTGTCCAGGCGGGGAACCACGTCCAATACACTCCCCTCGCCTGGGCCGCTCGGGCCATCACGGCCACGGATCAACCCTCGCTGTGGCTGAACGGCCTGCCGTTCGTGGCACTAGTCCTCGTCTCGGTCTCCGTGGCGTGGTGGCTGTTCGCCGTCACGTTCGAGTCGGGCACCAGCGCCTTCCGGGCGGCGAGCGCTCCGGTCCCCCGTCCGTCACGACCAATCGCCCGCTGGACCGCCGCCGTACTGGCGTTCCTCCCAGACCAGCTCGCGGCATTGATCCTCAAAGAATGGATCGTCATGTTGCGGGATTCCCGCCGCCTGACCGGTGCCCTCTGGCCGCTGGGGATGGTGGTCGTCTATACCGTCACGCTCAGTCGTGGGGCAGCCGATGCCACCGAACCTGAAGGGTGGCGGTTTTGGCAATCCGTTGCCTCGGTGATCTTCTTGCCGTGGGCCGCCTCACTGGGTACGGCGGTGTACAGCGTCGGCTCAGAGCACCGGGGCATCCATCTCTTGCGGACCCTCCCGATCGACGGCCAACTCGTTCTGGCTGCCAAGGTCATCGCGGGAATCCTTCCGGTATTGGCGGTCACCACCTCAGCGGCGATCGTGGTCGCCGCCAGCAATGGTGCCACGCTGACCCAGATGGGTTTGGTCGTGCTCTTCCTGGTTTGGTCGTCGGTGGGCTTCGTGACCCTCGATACCTGCGCGTCCGCCCTGGCACCGAACTTCGTCACCGAGCAGATCGAGCGGACCTTGAGGCTGAAAGGACGCCTCTACGGTCTCGGTGCCGGAATGGTCTTTGCGGCCGGGACTGGACTCCTGGCCGCGGCAATCGTCTTCGCGGTGGACGGTCGGCCGGACGTTATCCGGGATCTCGACCTAACGGAGGCAATGGGTTTCGACCCACTGGGATGGCCGCTGGCATTCGCCGGATTGGCGGTCTCGGTGGGAGTCATCGTGGCCAGTTGGACCATCGGGGTCACCCGGCTCGACCAGTTCCTCACGTCGGACACGCCCTGACGCAGGCCTCCCATATGGGTCCGTCCGGACCAACATTGCCGCCATCCCGAGCGGGTCAAACCCCCAGGGCGTCCTTGACCTTGTCGAAGAAGCCACGGTGGTTGGATTGGTGGGTCACCTCGCTGCCCAGCGTGTCGGCCAGGCGTTCGAACAGTTCCCGCTGCTCGTCGGAGAGGTGTTTCGGAGTCAGCACTTGGACCGTAACGATCTGATCGCCGCGGTCACCGCCCCTCAGGTCGGGCACCCCCTTGCCTCGCAGCCGGAACTGCTGGCCACCCTGGGTGCCGGCCGGAACCCGCAGCGCCACGGCGCCCTCCAGGGTGTCGACCTCAATCTCGTCGCCCAGAGCCGCCTGGGCGACGTTGATGCCCACCTGGAGCTGGATCGTCTTGTTCTGGCGAGTGAAGACCGGGTGCGGTTTGATCCGAACCTTCACGAACAGGTTACCTGGCACTCCCCCGGATGGACCGGCTTCCCCCTCGCCCGATAACCGCAGTGTCGCCTGCTCGTCGATCCCGGCCGGGATCGTGACGGTCAGAGTCCGCGGCGTGGCGATTCGGCCTCGGCCCCGGCAGTTCGGACAGGGATCGGTGACGTGGACTCCCTCACCCTGGCACGTGCCGCATGGTGCCGAGGTCATGAACTGACCGAGGATCGTCTGCTGGACCCGCCGCACCTCTCCGGTGCCTCCGCAGGTGCCGCACCGGGGTGGAGTCTGCCCATCGCGCATTCGGGATCCGTCGCAGACGTCGCAGGTCTCCAGGCGCGTCAACTCGACATCCTTGTCGACGCCGAAGACTGCCTCCTCGAAGGAGATGGTCAGCGACAACTCCAGGTCCTGTCCGCGCTCCGGCCCCGTCCGGCGCCGTCCGCCACCAGCCCCGGAGAAGAACGTCTCGAAGAGGTCGTTGAAAGGGGACCCGCCGAATCCACCGAACCCGCCGTTGCCAGCACCGTTGGCAGCGTGACCGAATCGGTCGTAGGCAGCCCGGCGATCTGCATCCCCGAGGACCTCGTAGGCCTCGTTGATCTCCTTGAATTGCTCCTCGGCCCCGTCCTCGCGATTGACGTCGGGGTGGAGCAGTCGCGCCTTGGCCCGGTACGCACGCTTGACTTCGTCCGCCGACGCCCCCTTAGGGACATCGAGGACCTCATAATAATCACGCTTCTCGGTCATGTGTGCCCTGGTGCTCATTCGGGTGGGAGTCGCCCCGCGACCGCAAGGTCGGGTCCGGGGCCATCAGTCCAAGTATAGCCGGGCCCGATTCGCGGTCAATGGCCGTTGGCACTCTGGTGTCAAGACTGCTAAGTTCCCATCGGGTGGTGCGCGACGGCCGGAGAAATTTCGGTCACTGAACAAGGCCGTGCCATACTTTCCCTCCACCGTCACTGGCCTGGCAAGCCAGAAAGCGGGATTGACCGGCTAACTGAGGACGGACGGGTTGCCAGGGCGTATCTCGCTCGTGCCGGACCGTGTGCACTCCGAGGCCGTTGCCCTTCTCGTGTCGATCGATTCGGAGTCTTGCCATGGGTGTCCGACCGCCCTCCCGTCCGGCCCGCCTCCGTCCGCGCCCCGTCCCGCCGGAGATCGCCGCGCGGACCCCGCCGGGCCAATTCATCACCCAACGCTTCCCGGTGCTCCATTACGGTGATGTCCCCGACATCAACCCGGAGGACTGGCGCCTTACCGTCGATGGCCTGGTGGAGCGTCCCCTGTCCCTTTCCCGGCATGACTTGGAACATCTGCCGACCGAGGTCGTCACGGCGGACATGCACTGCGTCACCCGCTGGAGCCGACTCGACATCCCGTGGGGCGGCATCCCGGCCCAGGCCCTGCTGGCGGCTTGCGAACCGATGCCGTCGGCCCGCTTCGTCGTCGTCTCCTGCGCGGGAGGCTATGACACCAATTTGCCCCTGTCCGATTTCGACGCTGGTGACGTGCTGCTGGCGACCACACTCGACGGCGAACCCCTCACACCCGAGCACGGCTTTCCGCTTCGTTTGGTGGTTCCGAAGCGCTATGCCTGGAAGAGTGCCAAATGGGTGACGGGACTCCGTTTCCTGGCTGGGGACGAGCCCGGCTTCTGGGAACGGTACGGCTACCATAACGACGCCGACCCATGGCGCGAACAACGCTTCTCGGACGAGCCGACCTGACGGAGGTTGACCGGCGAGAACGGCTCGTCACCTCCCCGTCACCCCCAAAAATCAGGTCGAAAACGGCCAACCAGTCGATTGCCGCCGTGGGGGTCCACCCCTAGAAGGTCTAGGCCCCCGCAGACCGGGCAGGCGTCCAGGTGCTGACGGTTGACTCCGAGTCCACGACACCCTATAATAGAACATACGTTCTTCCTACCGGAGAGTGCTTTCTCTCCCTCACCACCGCGAGAAAGGCCCACCATGATCCCGCGCGCAAACCACCGGGCCGCCGAGGTCTTGTTCAACGTCGCCACCATGCTGGAACTCGCCGAGGACAACCCGTACCGCATCCGCGCGTATCGCCAGGCCGCCCGAAACTTGCTCCGGACGCGACAAGACATCCTGTCGATGCTCACCGACGAGGGTGAACTGGCCTTGCCCGGCATCGGCGTCCGCCTCCGCCGCCAGCTCGGTGAACTCGTAGCGACCGGTCGGATGGGCTTCTATGTCGAACTGTGCGGCGACCTTCCGCCCGCGGTCGAATCGCTGATGACGATCCCAGGCGTCG
This sequence comes from uncultured Thermomicrobiales bacterium, assembly GCA_902806395.1. The sequence goes on from CADCWH010000318.1 coordinate 4,447, forward strand.
GGCCGAAGACGGCGCACCGCCTGTCCAGTGAACTGGACTTGGCGTCTCCCGAGGAGGTCGTCGCCGCGGCGGAGGCCGGGAACATCCGGGCGCTGGCAGGGTTCGGACCGCGCAGCGAGGCCAATCTACGAGCCGCGGCCGCGGCCCTGCTCCGCCGCGATGCCGGTGTGATCACCCCGTTCACACCGCCTGTTGGCTCCCCTTCACCGGCGCTACCGTTGCCCTTCCCGACTGACCGGGACGAGGACACGCTGCCGGAGGCAGCGTAGGTGGCTGGTGGGGGGCGCCCCGGCCCGGCCGGTCGGCGCTGGAGTCGACCGGCCAGGCCAGGGTCCGGAGTCGGATCCACGGCGCCCGGTGATCCTGATGAACTCGGTGACGACGTGTCAAATGACGACGATGCCCTCGACCTCATGGGTGCGTTGTCCGTCGCCGATCCGGTCGAAGATGATCTAGGCGCGGACGACGCTGATTGGGACCGCGGCGAGACGTCTGGGTCGACCGATCGATTCGGACTCGACCTGGGTGATTTTGTCTTGGACACGCCACTCAGGACCACATTGACCCTGCGTCCATACCAGGAGGAGGCGATCGCGTCCTGGACGGCGCACGCTGGTCGGGGGCTGATCGTGCTGCCTACCGGGGCGGGAAAGACGGTGGTGGCGATGGCAGCGATCGCGGCGGCCAACGTCCGCACCTTGGTCGTCGTGCCGACGATCGAGCTCTTGCGGCAATGGCAGGGGGAAATTGCCCGCCAGTTCTCGCTCCCCCTCTCGGCTGTCGGCATCGTCGGCGGTGGCAAGCGCACGATCCGCGACCTGACCGTCATCACCTACGACTCGGCGGCGATGCGGGGCCGTCGCCTCGACGGGTTCGGCCTGTTGGTGGTCGATGAAGTCCATCACCTGCCCGCCACCGGGTACCGAGCCATCGCCGGCAAGGTCGCCGCCCCGTTGCGACTCGGTCTGAGCGCAACACCGGAGCGCTCCGATCACGGTCATGAGGCACTCGACCACCTGATCGGCCCGATCGTATTCCGTCGTTCGGTGGCCGAACTGTCCCGTGACCGCTACATCGCCGACTATGACGAGAAGCGCGTCTTCATCTCCCTCTCCGACGACGAACGCCTGCGCTACGAGCAGGGGATGGCGATCTATAAGCGGTACCTCGCCTCACGCCGGGGGGCGATCGG
>CADCWH010000319.1 GCA_902806395.1 uncultured Thermomicrobiales bacterium
AGACACATCCGAGGACTGACGACTCGGCATCGCCCGCTCGCCTCCACCAGGCCGGGTCCCCTCCGTCCCACACCGCCGACGTGGCTGCCGGGGCGGCGTACGTCGCCTCAGGGATGCGTCCCCATGAGGGCGTTTGGGCGCGGGGTGTCCACGGAGCCCAGTGCGCGGCGATAGGACCCGCGATCACCCGCCACGATCATCCCGACATGGTGAGAGCCATGTCCCGAGGAGTTCCTGCCGACCTAGACTCAATCCCGACCAGCGGCGCCGGTCGTGGCGACTGGGGCGAACCGACCCGACCCCCCAGCGTCCGACGGGCCATGACCCAGATCTATCGGATCTAGGCCGGGACAAGGCCACCCACCACGAGCATCACGCACAGGCATGGTCGGTCTCTTCGCCCGAGTCCCGACCCTGGCGTCCTACCCGGTCCGACCAATGGAGAAAGGCTCCCAATACCATGTCCCGACAGTTGATCTGGCGATTCTCGGTCGTCGCCCTCCTCTTGGCCGCCGTCGTCACGACCCTTCGAGGCGACCCGGCCGTCGCCGCTACCCAGTCCGCGACCCCGACCCCGATTCCCGCCTCGTGCGACACCGTGGGCACCCCGGCCGTTGGCATGGACATGTCTGGCATGGACATGTCCATGGCGAGTCCCACCGCCGCAATGGAGATGGGCACCCCGGTCATCATGGGCACGGGCGAGATCGACCGGCTCTACATCGACATGATGATCCCCCACCACGCCAGCATCGTTGCCCTGGCCCAGGCCTCCCTCCCTCGATTGACGGACGAGCGGCTCGTCGCGTTGGCCGAGGCGATCGTCACCGCCCAGACCACCGAGATCGAGGAGTTGGGCGAGATCCGCCTCCACCTGTACGGCTCCGCTGAGCCCATGATGCTCACCGACGACGAGATGATGCGGGTGACGCCCAGCATGGCGATGCCCATGGGCGAGATGATGGCCCAGATGGACGCCGCGACTCAGGTCCAGACCTTCTGCGCCGCGACCGACCCCGACCTGGCCTTCATCGACCTGGTCATCCCCCATCACCAGAGTGCCATCATGGCATCCGAGACCGTCATCGAAGGGTCCACGACCACCGAAGTGACCGAATTCGCCGGCCGGGTCATCGACGCTCAGCGGCGCGAGATCGAGGACCTGACCGCTATCCGCGTCGAGCGCTACGGCTCTGGCACCCCCGAACCGGTCGGCACCTGACGTGACGGCATCCCGGCAACCTCGCCGGGATTGGACTGGATCGGGCAGGAAGCGCGGGCCAAGAGCGGTGTCATACGGTTTATCGACACTTGACTCGCGTCCGCATCGACCGTAGCACGCCCTCCCCCGCATCGAAGTCCAAGACATTGTGCCCGGGTCAGCGTCGACTCTGGCCGACGCTTACTCCGGTCAGATTGAGCCCTCGGGCCTCGTCCACGGCATGCGGTCAGGCGCAGGATGAGCCGACCAGCGCAACGGGACCGACCGTGGCCTCGGCCGACTGACCGCCATGGACGCGGTCGCGCTCTGCGTCGTCATCGACGCCCGCACGAGGCGGCACCAGTGCCGCGGCGACGAGAACCAGACGCACGGAGAACTCAAGTGGGTGACCGTGCGGTGCCCGCGCCGAGGCGTGCGGTCGCCGTGAGCGGGTCCGTGGAGAACGGAGGGTCGATGTGGCGCTCCAGCTACGATGTTCCCTGGGCCCAGCGGCAGCACCCGCGACAGGTCGCCCCATCAGACCATGATTCGATGCCACCTCGATGCCACCGCAGCCAAGCCACCCCGGATCGTCACCGAGGTCAACGGGGGCTCGATGCCTCTGCCTCGTCGATGGCCAGATTGCTCTCGGCACACGGCACGTTCACATACCCAGACCGGAAGGGTTCCGATCGCCCCTCTTCGGGATGGTACCGTTGCCGCCAGATGCAACCGGTATCGTTGCCCAAGAGGTGCAGCGAGACCGACGTGACGTCGGACGTGGTCCGCACGCGGTGGATGTCGTTTTCCGGCATCAACTCGTAGAAGTCACCGGCCCGCAACGCGTGCCGCGCCGTCATGGTGAGGTGCGCTTGCCCATCGGTGCTGCCGTCATCGTGACGGGCGAAAACCTCCTCGTCCTGGGTTCCCCGGTAGAGCCCGACGAGACCCCAGGCCAGGTGGTCATGCACGGGGGTGGACACCCCCGGCGGCACCACCAGGGCCGAGAATGCCAACTCCCCCTCCGTCTCCCGGTACAGCAGCCACATCCCGATCCCGCCGCCCATCCCGCTCTCTGGTGCTGACTCCTGGTACCGGGCCGGCAACCAGCCCGGGTCGGATAGCAGCGCCGCGAAGTGGGGCCGGATCGCCGCGACGGTCTTACGGGGGTCGTCCGAGCGCCGTTGGATCGATCGCACCTCACCGATGAATGTCCGCATCGCCGGCACGTCGAGGACGAACTCGTCAGCCATCTCCTCCACCTTTCCGAATCACGCCGGACCGGCCATCGGTCCCAACCGGAAATCCACCTCGAAGGTCCGCCCCCAGGGAAACCCGACGCTGCCCGGCACCAGGCACCACCCAGCCGATCCACCGGCCAGGTCGGTCATGAGTTCTGCCAGGCGCGGTTCGAGCCACGACGCCGCGGCGGCGACATCCCCCCCTGGCGGCAACTCGGGTGTGCCGGTCGTTTGCCGCAGCCACGCCCGAAGCTCTGCGCGGAGGCGGCCCTGGTATCCCCAATCCTCGACGAACCGGTGCAGGGTCAACCGCTGCCGTGCCATCGCGTCGGCATCGGGCAGGCCAGCGAGCGCGGCCTGGGCGACCACGCCGCCGATCGTGTTCCCGGCCGTGTTCCACGCCCCGTAGGCGGCCAGATCGGCCGGAGCCACCGCACTCAGCAGCAGGTCCGTGAAGCGGGGCGCGGCCCCGTTCGGGTAGGCGACGTCCGCGATCGCCACCGGTTTCCCGCTCGCGATGCTCCGGACGACCCGCCCGACTCCCGCCCGCAGGTCCGCCTCCCGCTCGGTCCCGCCCGTCGGGCCATTGTCTGGGTCCCATGGTCCCTGGGCAGGCACCGGTGGGTTGATGGCCAGGTGGATCACGTCTGCACTCGCATCATCCGCTCCGGTGACCTCACCCCCCAGCGCCGCGACCTGCCGCTCGACCGTCACCGACACCGGTCCGTCCTCGAATGGGGCGACGACGCGCTCGCCCCCCGGCACCAGATAGTCCGGTGCGAAGCGGGGCCGGACCCCAGACGCCTGGAGGATCGCCCGTGCCACCAGCACGCAGCCGATCTCGTCTGCCCCCGGGTAGAAGATGACCCGTCCACCGAGGTCGAGCCAACCGGCCCACGTCTCCGCCCAGGCCTTCTCCCGGCTCGCCAGGCCGTCCGGGCTCGTATCGTCCGACCCGACCACCAGCAGGTCGAAGACGCCTTCGGCGGCCAAACCCAGCACCGCCAGGTTGAGCGCGTGGTTCCGCGCCCGCCGACGCAGCCAGTCCCCTCGATCGGCCGCCGGGACGATCCGTTCGATCGCCGCGACCTCCCGCCCGGCGTCCTCACCGCGGGAGTGCCGGTCCATCGCCCGCGACAGGCGCGCCAACGACCGACCATGGTCGCCCCAGTAGGCCGGTTCTTCGGTCGAGTCGTCGGCGTCGGCGATCCGGGTCACCACCGTGCAGCCGAGGATCGCCAGGTCGGGCCGTGCCCGCCGGATCTCCCGCACGACCGCGAGTCGCCCGACCACCGCCTCCACCGGCTCGTGCGTGGTCCGCGAGGCGATCAGACCTCCGTGGGCCACCATATCGCACGAGAGCACCAGGGCGTCCAACGAAGGCGCCTCGTCCCGCAGCCAGGCCGACACCGCCGCCGTCTGCGCCGGTTCCCGCCGGTGGCTCAACAGGTCGGCCGGAGGCAAGACCACCGTCACGCCCGCCACCGCTCCGGTCATCACCGGGTCGCGAGTATTGGCCGGTCGCTCGTCCAGTGGGATCAACCCGATGCGCACCGACCCCTCCCTCATCTTGCCCGGCCGTCTGACCTGGCATGGGTCCCCGTCGGGATTGCCGTAGTGATCCACCACAGCGTTTTACAATGGTCGCATGGATCCCCCGACCGCCCGACTGGACCGTCCCGCCGTGGGCGACCGCCCGTCTCGTCCCTCCGATTCGCCCGAAGCCTCCTCGGTGGTCCCGGTCGGGGAGGTGCCCGACAACACCGTTGGCGGGCGATCCCGGCTGCGGGGGAGACCGTCACCTCCGGTGACGGGGTCGCTCGGGACGGGACGAATCACGACGACTGCCCGCCAATGGCTGCCGCCGGCCCTAGTCCTGATCGCGCTGACCGGTGCCTGGGAGGCGTGGGTCCGGCTGCGCGGCGTCGCGGCCTGGCTCCTGCCGCCACCGAGTGCGATCGCCCAGGCCCTCGTCGATGACCGGGCACTGCTCGCCAGCCACGCCCGCGTCACGCTGGTGGAGGTGCTGCTCGGATTCGCCCTAGCCGTGGTCGCCGGGGTCGCCCTGGGCGCTGCTATCGACGCCTCCCCGACCCTGCGTCGCGCCCTCTACCCCCTCGTCGTCGCCAGTCAGACCATCCCATTGATCGCCCTCGCCCCCCTGTTCCTGATCTGGTTTGGCTATGGCCTCCTCCCGAAGGTCTTGGTCACTGCCCTGATCGCCTTCTTCCCGATCACCGTCGGCACCGTCGACGGCCTCCGCGCCACCGACGAGGACACCCGCGACCTGTTCGCCTCCCTCGGTGCGGGCCGCTGGGCATACTTCCGCCACGCCAAGGTCCCCGCCGCCCTGCCAGCCATCCTCTCTGGCGCCAAGATCGCCGTCGCCGTCAGCGTGATCGGCGCCGTGTTCGGCGAACTCTTCGGATCGAGCCAGGGCCTCGGTTACCTCCTCCAGCGATCGATGTCCCAGTTCCTCACCGCTCGCGTCTTCGCCAGCATCGCGATCCTCTCCGCCATGGGCGTCCTGCTCTTCCTCGCCGTCTCGGCCATCGAGCGCTGGCTCACCCCCTGGCGCCGGATCGAGGA
>CADCWH010000320.1 GCA_902806395.1 uncultured Thermomicrobiales bacterium
GGACCCCACCGGTTGACCGTAGGCGAGGGTTCCCAGGACCGGGCCGTGCCACCGTGGCGCGGTCCGAGACGTGGCTGGGTGGGGGCGGCGCTGGTGTCGCTGCTGGCGATTGGGCCGCTGGGCCGGGCGCCGGACGGCGACCACGCGCTAGACGACAACGACGTGGAGACCCCTGCCGCGACGACGGCGCCGACGACGGGTGGCACGACGGGTGGGATGACCACCCTGCCGAACACCGGAGGCGGTGCCGGGCAGCGGGGGATGGAGCTGTGCCTGCTGGCGATGGCCGGCGTGGGCGCGGCGAGCCTGAGCGTGCGGCGCCGGGCGGCCTAGCGGCCCCCGACGATGGGACCCGGTCACCGCTGGGGTGACCGGGTTCCCGGGCGCGACCGGACGTGACGCGACACCTGACACATCGCACCGAGACGACCGGGCGAGGGGGTAACTCTCTCGCCCGGTCTCGTCGTGTGGGTGGGCAACCTCGCGTACCGGTCGGCTTAGATCCGCAGCGGCACGATCGCTCGTCGCTGGAGTGGGGGGTAGGCCGTCTCGACCGGAATCGTGACGACCTCAACCCCGACGACTGGCACCTCGCCGAATGTGCGGTCTCGCCATGGGGCCAGCAGGGCCGGCAGGCGACCGATCGGTGCCGAATCGACGTAGTGGGCGATCGTGACGTGGGGCAGGAATGGGAACCGAGGGGAAGACTTGATCGCCGCCAGTTCCCGCAGCCGGGTGTGCAGCCGGTCACAGGCCCCACCGTCGTGGACATCGAGGAAGATCGCGTCCTGGAACGAGTTCACTCCTCCCAGAGCCATCGTGAACGCCGACTCTTCCCCGATCGCTGCCGCCGCATGGGCGATCTCGTCTAGGCGCATCGGGTGGATCTCGTCCCGCCGCTGCGGGTCGTCGGTGACGAATCCCAGTTCTTGCAGCGTCAGGTAGAGGAAGTGGTCCGGGTGGACCCGGACGATCGGCAGCGGACCCAGCACGGCCCGAAACGCGTCCAGGCGCGGTTGCACGGCCTCCGCCGGGATGGTGAGGACCAACGCGGCGAACGGTCCCGAGCGGGTCCGCCAGTCATCGGTGTCGTGGCGGCCGTCCTCCACGGTCCGGTTCGTCCGGAATGCCTGCCAGACCTGGCGGAACGCTTCATCCTGGCGGCGGGCTTGCCCCTCGTCGATCGCTCGTTCCGGCCGCTCGCGGACCCGTTCGATCGCCACCGCTAGCGCTCGATCGCCTTGATCCTGATCGTGCGCGGCCCGGCCGGCGTGGTGAAGAGGGTGTCCTGGCCCACCCGGCGTCCCAGCAAGGCTTTGCCCAAGGGAGACTCATTGGAGATGCGGTTCTCGGCCGGCTTCGCCTCGATCGCCCCGACGATCTTGTACCGCTCTTCCTCACCATCGAAGTCGATTACCACCGTATTGCCGAGGCTCACGACGTCCGGGTTGCCGCCCACCATGTCGTCGATGATCTGGGCGTTGTTGATCAGCGCCTCTAGGTCACCGATCCGCTTCTCCATCATCGCCTGGTCGTGCCGTGCCGCATCGTAGGCCGCGTTCTCCCGCAGGTCACCATGCGACCGGGCGTCCGCGACCGCCTCGATGATGCGTGGCCGCTTGACCTCCTTCAGGTCGCGCAATTCCTCCTTCGCCTGCGCCAGACCCTCCCGCGTCACCGGGATCCGCTTCGTCTTGGGATCCATTCGACTCACTCTCCCAACTCGTCGGGGTCTCCCCCGATCGTCTCCCCGTCCGCCCCATCCGGTCCCATCGCCCCCCGCCCGATCGACGGTGCGACTCGCGCTGGCATTCGGTCCTGAATGCTTCGACCGGGTCTAGCGGACCTCGAAGGTCGCCTCGATCTCGACCGCGATCTGGTTGGGCAAAGCCACGAACCCGACCGCCGACCGGGTGTGCTTCCCGGCGTCGCCGAACACCTCGACCATCAGGTCCGAACAGCCGTTGATCACCTTCGGCTGGTCCCCGAAGTCCGGCGCCGAGTTCACCATCCCGAGCACCTTCACCACCCGCGTCACGCGGTCCAGGTCACCCAGCGCGTCCAGCACCGTGGCGATGATCTGGAGGCCGACCTCCCGCGCCACCGCGTACCCCTGCTCGATCGTCAGGTCGCTGCCGACCTTGCCGGTCGGGGCCGTGTTCGTTGGCCCGGTGCCGGAGACGAACAGCAGGTTTCCGGTCTGGACGTGCCGGACATAGTTAGCCACCGGCCGGACCGGTTCGGGAAGCGTGATGCCGAGTTCGGTGAGGCGGTCCGCGACGGTCATCTGTGGGCTCCTTGGCGGCGGTTATCGAAGGACGGGAGGCGATGGTCAAGCGACCACCTCATTGGGTAGGCACGGGTCAACGATGGCCGAGGACATCGCCGATCCGCTTCACGGACTCGGCGAGGAGGTCGTCGCCGGTGGCGAAGGAGAGGCGTAGGTGGCCCTCCCCCGACGCACCGAAGGCCACCCCGGGCACCAGCGCTACCCGCGCCTCCCGCAGGAGGCGATCGGCCAGGGCGACGGAGCCCGTCCCCAATTCTCGGGCGTCCACGAAGGCGTAAAACGCCCCCTCGGCCAGGGGGCAGCGCAGGCCGCGGATCGCGTTGATCCCCTCGGACACCGCCCGCCGCCGCTGGTCCCAGGCCGCGACCATCTCACTGATGAAAGCCTGCGGTCCGGTCAGCGCGGCGACGCCCCCGGCCTGGGCGAAGGAGGTCGCGCAGGTGACGGAGTGGCTGTGGACCTTGGCGATCTGCTTGATGTACGGCGCCGGCCCGGCCACGTACCCGAGGCGCCACCCGGTCATCGCGTATGCCTTCGACAACCCGTTGAAGGTCAGCGTCCGCTCCGCCATCCCCGGGAGCGAGGCGATCGCCCGATGCTGGTGGCCGTCGTAGAGGATCTTCTCGTACATCTCGTCCGAGAACACCAGCAGGTCGCGCTCCTGGGCGACGTGGGCGATCGCGTCCAGTTCGGCCTGGTCGAGGACTCGCCCCGTCGGGTTGTTCGGCGAGTTGATGAGCAGGATCCGGGTATCGGCCGTGACGTGCGCTTCCAGGATGTCGGCCATGATCCGAAAACCGTCGTCCGGGTCCAGCGGCACCCCCACCGGTCGGCCCCCGGCCACCTCGACCATCGGCACGTAGGAGACCCAGGCCGGCTCGGGGATCAGTACCTCGACGCCCGGCTCGACCAGCGTCAGCATCGCCTGGAAGAGCGAAGCCTTGCCGCCCGGCGTGACGATCACCTCCGTCATCGGGTCCACCGCCACGTCGTTGTCCCGATGAAGTTTCTCGGCGATCGCCTTCCGCAGGGCCGGGGTGCCGTTGCTGGCGACGTAGTGCGTGTCGCCCGCGTGCAGCGCCGCCACCGCGGCATCGCGGACGTGCTGGGGCGTGATGAAGTCGGGGTCGCCGCCGCCCAGGTCGATCACGTCCAGACCCTCTGCCCGCATCGTCC
>CADCWH010000321.1 GCA_902806395.1 uncultured Thermomicrobiales bacterium
GTGGATCAGGCCACCGTCGCCAGTTCCTGGTCTCGCCGCGCCGGGATCGCCCGTTCGACCAGCGTGAGCAGGGCATCGAGCGCCTGGTCCCACGGCTCGGTCAGGTCGGTGACGCGGACCCGGATCGAGCGCGGCGTGACCCGGACGGCGTGGCCGAAGTGCCGCCGCAGGGCACGCTCGTCCAGGGCGGCGGTCTCGACCGGCCGAATCACGATCTCCCGCTCCCGCTCGACGATCGAGTCGATCCCTAGCCGCTCGCAGCGCAGGCGTAGCGTGATCAAGGCAAAGAGGCGCCGGACCTCGTCCGGGATGTCGCCGAAGCGGTCCTCGAGTTCGCCCCGCATCGCCAGCAACTCGGCGTCCGATGTGACGGCAGCGATGCGGCGATAGGTCGCCAGCCGCAGTTCGGTGTCCGCCACGTAGGAGGCAGGGATCAGCGCGGTCAGCGGCAGGTCCAGGGTGATCGGGCCCTGTTCGACCGCCGGGTGGCCCTGTTCGATCTCCTCGACGGCTTGTCGTAGCAGCCGCATGTAGAGTTCGAACCCGATCGCCTCGATGTGGCCGCTCTGCTCACCGCCGAGCATGTTGCCTGCCCCCCGGATCTCCAGGTCCCGCGTCGCGACCTGGAGACCGGCTCCGAGTTCGGTCGCCTCCTGGATCGCCTCCAGCCGTTCTTGGGCCTCGGTCGAGAGGAGCTTCTCTGGCCGGTGCAGCAGGTAGGCATAGGCCCGGTTCGAGGCTCGGCCCACCCGGCCACGTAGTTGGTAGAGCTGGGTCAGGCCGAGGGTGTCGGCGTTGTCGATGACGATGGTGTTGACATTGGGGATGTCGATGCCGGACTCGATGATCGTCGTCGAGATCAAGACATCGAACTCGTGACGGACGAACTGGAGGATCACCTCTTCCAGGACCGCCTCGTCCATTTGACCGTGACCGACGCCGAACCTCGCCTCCGGTACCAGCGTTCGCAGGCGATGGGAAAGGCGGTCGATGTCGTGGACCCGATTGTGGACGACGTAGACCTGCCCCCCCCGGTCGATCTCTCGAAGGATCGCCTCGCGGATCGTACGGTCGTCGTATCGAGAGACGAAGGTGCGGATCGGCAGGCGGTCGCGCGGGGCGGTGTCGATCACGCTGATGTCGCGGATGCCGGCGAGGGCCATGTGCAGGGTGCGCGGGATCGGTGTCGCGGTCATCGTCAGGACATCGACCTCCGTCCGCAGGCGCTTGAGGAACTCCTTCTGGCGAACCCCGAAGCGCTGCTCCTCGTCCACGACGACGAGGCCAAGATTCTTGAAGGCCACGTCGCGCTGCACGAGCCGGTGGGTGCCGATCACGATGTCGACCGTGCCGTCGGCTAGGCCGCGGAGCGTGGCGGCCTGTTGTGGGGCGGCACGCAGGCGGGACAGCATCTCGACCTTGACCGGAAAGGCCGCAAGCCGGTTGCTGAAGGTGGCGAAGTGCTGGAGGGCCAGGACCGTCGTGGGGACCAGGATGGCGACCTGGCGGCCGGCATTGACGGCCTTGAAGGCAGCTCGCAGGGCAACTTCGGTCTTGCCGAACCCGACGTCGCCGCAGACCAGGCGGTCCATCGGCCGGTCCGATTCCATGTCCCGCCGCACCGCGTCGATCGCTCGCTGCTGATCAGGTGTCTCGACGAAGGGGAACGAGGCGGCGAGTTCGAGGTCCCACGGGGCATCGGGCGGGAAGGGCGGCTTCGTGCCGGCCTCGCGAGCGGCGTAGAGTTGGATCAGTTCGAAGGCCATCTCGCGGATCGCTCGTCGGACTCGGCCCTTGACCCGGACCCACTCGCCGGACCCAAGCCGGGTGACGGTGGGTTCCAGCCCGCCACCGTACCGGGTGACGCGGTCTCCTTGGTCGACCGGGACATAGAGCTTCTCCCCTTTGGCATATTCGAGGAGCAGGTACTCCCGTTCGACGCCGCCCTGTTCGAGCCGGACCAAGCCCCGGAAGAACGCCACGCCGTGATCGACGTGCACCACGTACTCCCCCGGCACGAGTGAACGCACCAGGGTGTTGGCCGCCACCGCCTCGCGAGACGCGGACCGGCGAACGTGCTTCCGGAACCCGAGAACCTCGTAGTCCGAAAGGACCATGAGACGGGCCGACGGGAGCGACCAGCCGGTGTCGATGCCGGCTGGCTGGATATCCAGAGACCCGGGCTGCAGAGGCGGTATCTCCCGGACGGCGCCCTTCACCCGACGGGGATAGACGCCGTGCGACTCGAAGACTTCCGCCAGCCGATCGACATGGTCGGTGCCGACGACCACTCGCCAATCGTCCGCCAGGCGGGAGGCGACCTCGGCCGCGACCTCCGCCAAGCGTCCTGCGAAGTGAGGGGCCGCTTCCCAGTCCGGCGCGGAACCCGCAGCCGACGGGACCAACGCGAGGTCAGCCTCGGTCGTGGCGGATTCCCCGAGGGCGAGGCGTTGACGGGCGGCGACCTGATCCCGGAGGGTGTCCCACGGCACTCCTGGGTAGGGGATGTTGGCGGGAAGCTCACCATTCTGCAGAGCGGA
>CADCWH010000322.1 GCA_902806395.1 uncultured Thermomicrobiales bacterium
GCCGGTCCATTGCCCTGCCGGCGTCCGTCATCGACAACCTCCGGCGTCACCGGGTGCGACAGCTCGAGCGACGCCTGGCGCTGGGGGATGCCTGGGAGGATCGCGGGATGGTCTTCGCCAACGAGAGTGGCGCCCCGCTGCACGTCAATAGCCTGGCTAACCACTTTGAGAAGGTGACGACCGCCGCCGGCGTCCCGGTGATCCGCTTCCACGACATGCGGCACACGTCCGCGACGCTGATGCTGATCGGGGGAGAGCATCCCAAGGTGGTTGCCGAGCGGCTGGGGCACTCCGACGTGAGCATCACCTTGAACCGCTATTCGCACGTCACCCCGGACATGCAGCGTCAGGCCGCCGACCGTCTCGACGCGATGATCGACCGGGCATCGTAGGCGCCCCGTTTGGAGCGCCCGTGACAAACTTGTGACAAAGGCGAGCGACGGGGACCAAAAACCCTGATAGATACGGGCCAGTTTACGTCGTGGTGCCGGAGGGGGGATTCGAACCCCCATGGGTTGCCCCGGCGCATTTTGAGTGCGCTGCGTATGCCATTTCGCCACTCCGGCAGGGTGGGTCGGCGGACGCCGTGGCCGAGTATACAGGACGATCGTCCGAAGGCGGAAGGCGGAAGGCGGAAGGCGGAAGGCGGCAGTTGAGGGATCGTGGTGGAGGGGGCGGAGTCGTCACGGCGGTGGTCCGCGCTATGCTTGGGGAAGGATGAAGAGACGGGGCGGCTGCGAAGGCTGCTCCGTGGGTGGTGGGGTTGGACGGATGGGAGGACAGGTGGGCGTGATCGGGACTCTTGCGGCGACGGAGACGGCGGTGGGTGACGGTGGGAGAGACGGCACAGCGACGATCCTCGGCATGGGCGATGCCCACACCCGGTTCGGGAGGGTCGACGATCTGGAGCGAGCGCTCCAGGCGGAGCGCTACATCACCGATCGGGGTCTGGCGACCACCCTGTTCCTCACCCTGCGACTCCAGAAGCCACTCCTCCTCGAGGGTGAAGCGGGAGTCGGCAAGACCGAGATCGCCAAGACTCTCGCCTCCATCCTGGACGCACCTCTCATTCGCCTCCAATGCTATGAGGGTCTGGATGCCAGTTCCGCGATTTACGAGTGGGACTACCCGCGCCAGATGCTCTACCTGCGGACGTTGGAGGCGACCGCCGGGGGGACCACCACCGAGGCCGCCCGGCGGGACCTGTTTGGCGAGGACTTCCTCCTCAAGCGTCCCCTGCTCCAGGCGATCGATGCCGCCCATGACCGCGCCCCGATCCTCCTGATCGACGAGGTCGACCGGGCCGACCAGGAACTCGAAGCCTTCCTGCTCGAACTGCTGTCCGATTTCCAGGTGACGGTGCCCGAGCTAGGCACCATGCGGGCCGAGCACCTCCCCATCGTGATCCTGACGTCGAACCGCACCCGGGAGATCCACGACGCGCTCAAGCGGCGCTGCCTCTACCACTGGATCGATTTCCCCACGATCGAGAAGGAGTTCCGCATCCTCCGGGCTCGGGTACCCGAAGCACCGGAAGACCTCGCTCGTCAGATCTGTGCGTTCACCCAGGGCCTGCGTGAGGTGGACCTGTTCAAGCCGCCCGGCATGGCCGAGACGATGGACTGGACCCGTGCCCTGTTGGCTCTGGGGAGCGACGAGCTGTCGCCGGACATCGTCGAGCAGACCCTGGGAGTGATCTTGAAGTACCAGGAGGATGTCGAGACGGTGCGGGGCGAGCGAGCCGACTGGCTCGTGAGCCGAGCCCTGCGCGCGGCCGCGTCCTGATGGGCGGCGGTCTCCGTCCGGTGGAGTCGGCTCGCGAGACCTTGGACCGCGTCGTCGCCGGGGTCTCTGCCGACCGGGTGCGGGCGAATCTGGCTCGGTTTGGCCACGACCTCCGAGCGGCGGGGGTACCCCTCGGGTCCGGACAGCTCATCAACCTGGTCGAGGCACTGGCCGTGGTGGAGGTGTCCCGGCAACGGGAGGTGTATTTCGCCAGCCGGGCCACCACGGTCACCCGGCCAGAGCAGGTTCCCGCCTTCGACGCCGCCTTCGCGCGTTTCTGGCGCGAACTGGCCGGGTCCCAGCCCCTCCCAGTCGAGGCGTTCCTGCCAGAGATGATCGCCCCGCCGATCGCGGGACGTGAACCGGCCGAGTCTGACTCGGTCAACCGTGCCGATGGGAACGACGGAGGGGAGGGTGAAGAGGACCTCCGGACGTTGCTCGCGGTCGAGGGCACCGAGGACGAGGCAACGAACGGAGACGCCGAGGACCTCGAGGCACCGCCTGAGGACGTCGTCATCTTCAGCGCTCGGGAGGTGCTGCGCGACAAGGACTTTGCCCAGTTCACCGCGGCCGAGGCGGCCGAGGCCCGACGGATCATCGAGGGGATGACCTGGCGCCTGGGCTCGCGCGAGACGCGCCGCCGCGAGGCGGCTGTTTCCGGCCGGTTCATCGACTATCGGCGAACATTGCGCGGCAGCATGGCGCACGGCGGCGTCCCGATCGACCTGCGCCACCGGCGTCGCCGGGAACGGATGCGCCCGCTGGTCTTGATCTGCGACATCTCCGGCTCGATGGATCGCTACTCCCGGCTCCTCCTGCGCTTCGTGCACGCCCTCGAACACGGTCTGGATGGCGTGGAGGTCTTCGTCTTCGGGACGCGCCTGACGCGCATCACCCGCGAATTGCGCCGCCGTGATGTCGACCTGGCGATCCAGGAGGTCGCTGCCTCGGTGGAGGACTGGTCCGGCGGGACCCGGATCGGTGATGCGGTCAAGACCTTCAACTTTCGATGGAGTCGCCGGGTGCTGCGCTCCGGCGCGACCGTGGTGCTGATCAGTGACGGCTGGGACCGGGGCGAGCCGGAGTTGCTCGGTCGGGAGATGGCCCGTCTCCAGCGATCCTGCCGTCGTCTCGTCTGGCTCAACCCCCTGCTGGGTGCGCCGGGGTACCAACCGCTCACGCAGGGCATGCGGGCCGCGCTGCCCTACACCGACCATTTCCTCCCCGTCCACAACCTCGCTAGCCTGGCAGCCCTGGCGGAATTGCTCGGGTCGGTCCGTGACACGCCGCCGTTACGACGGCACGTCCCGATTCCCCCGGCACGACGAGGGTAGACGGGTGACCGAGAGTGAGGGTCAGATGCCCGCAGATCACCAGTCGAGCGTCGCTCCGGGTGTGCTAACGCGTATTCATTCCGCCCTGCGTGATGCCATCGCCCGCGGGCGACCGGCCGTCGTCGCGACGGTGGTCGCCGGGGATTCGATCGGTGCCAAGGTCTTCGTATCCGGGCAGACGGTGGTCGGTGGCCTTGGAGACGGACTCGATGCCGCCGTGCTGACCGATGCCCGAGCCGCCCTGGATGCGGACCGCTCTGAGACGCGTGATTATCAGACCGCCGCCGGCGGGCGGTCGACCGTGTTCATCCAGGCGTACCCGGCCCCGTTCACCCTCGTCATCTGCGGTGCGGTCCACGTTGCACAGGCCCTGGCGAACCTGGCTCTGCCGCTTGGCTACCGGGTCGTCGTCACGGACGCTCGGGCGACGCTCGCGACACCAGAGCGATTTCCCTCCATCCACGACCTGGTCGTGGCATGGCCCGACCAAGCCCTGCCCGGCCTCGATCTCGACCGCCGGTCTGCCATCGCCGTGCTGACCCACGACCCCAAGTTCGATGAACCGGCCCTCTCAGCGGCCCTCGCGACTCCGGCCAGCTACATCGGCGCGATCGGCAGCCGCAAGACTCACGAGGACCGGCGAGAGCGCCTGCGCGAGGCCGGTATCCCCGACGACCAGATCGCCCGCATCAGGGGTCCGATCGGTCTCAACATCGGGGCTGACACGCCCGAGGAGATGGCTGTCTCGATCTTGGCCGAGATCATCGCCGTTCGCCACGGCCGCCCGGGGGGGATGCTGACCGAGGCCAGCGGCGCCATCCGCGGCGATGTGGTCACCTCAGAGTCGAATTGAGCGACGGAACGCAGTCTGCCTGGTCCGAACGACTCGAGAATGTCGATTCACGGATGGAGCACGGGGTCACACGCACCAGATCCGGCGTATCGGGCGTCATACTCGCCGCCGGGCGATCCTCACGGATGGGGGCGCCGAAACTCCTTTTGCCGCTGGGTGGTGAACCGCTGCTCCGGCATGTGGTCCGGGCCGCCGAGCGTTCGCGGCTGGATGAGGTGCTGGTCGTGGTCGGTTACGAGGCCGACCGGGTCACCGCCGCGATCGAAGACCTGGGGTGCCGGGTCGTCCTGAATCCCGACTTTCGCCACGGGCAGGCCAGTTCCCTGCGAAGGGGCGTGTCGGCGGTCTCGCACCAATCGGGTGCCGTCATGATCCTATTGGGCGACCAGCCCGAGGTGTCGACCGTCGTGATCGACGAGGTGATCGGTGCGTATACGGGAAGCGGCGCGTCTATCGTCCGTCCGTCGTACCGGGGCGTGCTGGGGCACCCCGTCCTGTTCGGCCGCGACCACTTTCTCGCCCTGATCGCCACCGCCGGCGATTCTGGCGCCCGGGATCTGCTCCGCCGCCACGCCGGTTCGGTCGTCCGGGTGGACATCGACGCGGAGCCCCCGCCCGATGTCGATACCCCCGGCGCGTTTGCGGCCTTGGTCGCCCGGTGGCCCGTTCCTTGAGGCCAACGTGGTGAGTCCGGTCATCCGCCACGGCATCACAGACGAGGTTTTTCGCCTCAACGACCGATGACGACCGTCTCCCTGAGTGAGTAGAACAAGTTCGACGACCTCCCGCGGATGCGGAGAGGCGGCGTGTTCACTGTCCGTGGGGAGGAATGCCCTAGCACCCGCGGTGCTGGAATCGCCGTCAGGTCACCGAACAGTCCGTCTGGTGCGCTCGGGGTTCCAGAATGTGTAGCGCACCATGAATGCGATCGGGCGTGCCCGCCGCGGCGAACGGTCGCGCGATCTCTCTTCCGGTCATCATTGACGGTGATGGCGCCGGGCCGAGTCCGCGTTACGGGTGAGGATGTAGTGCCGCCGCTCGGCCTGGCACCAGCGGTGCGACGACCGGACCCGACGCACCCGGCGGCGTGGGGCATGGCGGCCACGCGCGAGCCGGCGAACACATGCGGGAGAC
>CADCWH010000323.1 GCA_902806395.1 uncultured Thermomicrobiales bacterium
TCGATCGCGGACACCTGCTCGAGGATCGGCTCGGCCTCTTCTTCGAGCGTCGTCTTGAGATCCTCGAACGTTGGCTGGACCTCGGCCTGGTTGACGGTCAGCAGTTCGAGACCTTTGCCGATGATCGTGTCGCCTGCTGGGATGAAGCGGCGGGCAGGGTCCTGCGGCTTGGTCGTCGCGAGCTGCTCGACGGCGACCCGGAAGTTCGGGTTCTCTTCGTAGAACGCCTGCATCTCCGGACTCTCGATGGCCGACTTGCGGACCGGCATGTAGCCGGTGTTCTGCGACCAGTAGGTCGTGATTTCCGGGGAGGTGGCGAACGCGATGTACTTGAACGCCGCCAGTTGCTTCTCGGTGGGGGCGGTGCTCAGGATGCCGATGCCGGCGCCACCGGTCGGGCAACCAGGGTTGATCTCGGCGGGCAGGAACGCGGCCCCGACATCGAACGTCGCCTCCGTCGACAGTCGGCCCAGTTGCCCCGTCGACTGCATCATCGACGCGGTGACTCCGTTGATGAAGTCTGTCGTCCGGTCCGCAGACGACGTAGCCCAGCCCTCGGCGACCGTCGAGCGAAGCCATTCTCCGGCGTTGACCGTGTTGGGCTCGTCGATGAGGATGTTGAACTCGTCATCGGAGTAGGCGCCGTCGAAGGCCCAGGCGGTGCCCTGGAAATACCAGGAGATGTAGTCGGTGGCCGGGGCGTGGAGGAAGCCCCACTGGGAGACATCGCTGCCGCTCTTCTTGACCAGCTTCGGTCCCCACTCGGAGAACTCGGTGTAGGTCTGTGGCCCGCGGTCCTCGAGGCCGGCCTCTGCCCACTTTTCCTTGTTGTAGTAGAACAGCGGGGTCGACCGGGCGACCGACATCCACCATTGCTTGCCCTGTCGCTGTCCCTCGGTGAGGAACGACTCGACGTAGTCGCTGGTGTCGAGCTCCTCACTGGCGATGAAGTCGTCCATCGCGGCGAGGTACTCGTTCGCGTAGAACCGGAACCAGTTTGCCTCTGACAGGACGGACATGTCCGGAGCCTGACGGGCCTGGAGGGCGGCGACGATCTTTTGGGCCGTCTCTTCGTAGGTGCCCTGGAACTGGTGCTCGATGACGACATCCTGCTGCGACTCGTTGAATCGCCGGATGACTTCCTGCTCGATCTCCCCGTTCTTGCCACCGAACGAGCTCCAGAACACCACGTTGACCTGGGAACCCGTCTGCTTGATGACCGCCGGAGCGGGGAACGCCTGACTCCGCTTGGAGACGCCGAGTGCGGCCGCGCCGGCCGCAACTCCAGCGGCACCCTTGATCAGCGACCGTCGACTAACGTGATTGGTCATGATGCGGTGATCCTCCTCGATCAGACCGTTAGGACCGGGGTGCCGACCTGGCGCCCCGATGCGTCCCGAGAGCGATCGGAATCGGTATCCCGATACCTGCCCACCTGGGGCCACAGTGTCGGAGAAGATGACGATCTTGTCCACCATCGTGTGCGTGGTTCACCGGTTTAGCCCTTGGTGGCCCCCGCCGTGAGCCCCTCGATGATGAAGCGCTGCACGAACATGAAGATGACCAGCAAGGGCGCGATGACGAACAGGGTCGCGGCCATGACCACCCCCCAGTCGGTGTTCCCTTCCTGGTCGTAGAAGCTCGAGATGCCGACGGTCAGCGTGCGCATGCTCTCGGTCTGGGTGATGACCAGTGGCCACAGGTAGTCGTTCCACTTGGCGACCACCGAGATGAGCCCGAAGGTGACGATGACCGGGCGCGCCATCGGGAGCACGACGTCCCAGAGGGTTCGGAGGTGTCCGGCACCGTCCACCTTCGCGGCGTCGAGCACTTCCCTGGGCAGTCCCAGGAAGCTCTGGCGCATGAGGAACGTGCCGAATGCCACCGACGCACCGGGCAGGATGATGGCCTGGTAGGTGTTGATCCAGCTCTCACCGATCAGGTCGTACACCGTCGAGCCGAAGAAGACGTAGTTGGGCAGGACCGTCACTTGGGCCGGGATCATCAGCGCCGCCAACAAGATGGCGAAGACCACGTTCTTGAGGGGAAACCTGAGGTAGGCGAGCGCGTAGGCCCCGAGCGTCGCGTTGATGACCTCGAGCGCTGAACCGCCGAGGGTCGTGATGATGCTGTTCAGGTAGAAGCGATCGAAGGGAGCCGCCTCCCACGCGTCCCTGAAGTTGCTCCAGCGTGGGTTGCGCGGGATCCAATCGGGTGGGAACGTGTAGATCTCTTGGCTGGTCTTGAGCGAAGCCGAGATCATCCACCAGACCGGCAGACCGATGACGAGGACGATGATCGCCATCGCCAGATATCCGAGAGCCCGGGTCAAACGCCGCTGGTCCCGGATCGAGAGACTACCCATAGTGCACCCGCCGTTCGGTGAATCGCAGTTGGACCAGCGTGATGATCATCATCAGGGCGAAGAGGACGAGCGCGGCGGCAGCCGACCGCCCGGCGTTGAGGGCCACGAACCCCTGTTCATAGATGTAGTAGATGAGGGTGTTCGTAGAGTCGACCGGTCCTCCCTGCGTCATCACCCGGATGATGTCGAAGGCCTGGAACGTGTTCAGGATCGAGGTGATGAGGAGAAAGAAGGTGATCGGCGAGAGCATCGGCAGGGTGACCGAGCGGAAGCGCCACCAGACGTTCGCGCCATCGACCCGGGCCGCATCGTAGAGGTCCCGCGGGATGGCCTGGAGCCCAGCCAGGAAGATCACGGCGGCGAAGCCCATGTTCTTCCAGACGTAGACGATGATGATCGCCGGCATGGACCATTCGGGGCGGTTGAGCCAGTCCGGGGACGAGAGGTTCGCCCAGCCAAGCACTTGGGCCATCAGCCCGTATCGCGGGTCGAAGATATACGACCAGACGATGCCGATCGCCGCGCCGGAGAGGAGCGTGGGCGCGAACACCACCGCCCGAGCGCCATCGCGGAACTTGAGTGGCTGGTTCAGCAACAGCGCGACGGCCAACCCGATCACGAGGGAGAGACCGACGGCCGCCACGGTGAAATACAGCGTGTTGAGTAAGACCTTGTGGAACGTGCCGTTCTCGAGCAGATAGCGATAGTTCGCCGAACCGACACTCCGCCGGACGGGCGAGATCATGTCCCAGCGCTGCGTGCTCAGGCGAACATTCTCGATCATCGGCCAGAAGGTGAAGAGCGAGAACAGCACGATGTTCGGGAGCATGAACAGGATGAAGAGGATCCATTCTTTCCCGGCATCGAAGCGGAAGCGCCGGGACGAACGCTCCACGACCTGTTGGCTGCCCAGGGGTCGTGCGGCCGTCTCATGTGCGGTACTAGCCATGAGTTGTCCTCGCCGGGGTCGTGCCGGTGATCGGGAACCGTGACTCGTCACACGCGTGGCGCGCCGCGGCCGGACGATCATATGCCCACGCTCCGATTCTCGTCAACAACGTACGTGCACCGGCAACGGCAGTTCCCGCGACGACCGTGAGCTACGCCCGGATTCGTGGACAGGTGGTCTCGTCGCACCATCGGATGGTTCACCTAGGCACGAGCCAGTACGCGCTTGCTCGACACCCCGTGCCTTCGCCTTCAGACGGTACGGCACCCGACGCGGCCGCTGGGGGATGCTGGCGGCTGGCAGTGCCTTGCCGGCGGTGGCCGGGGCGGATCCGCGAGACGGGCACCAGGTCGCGCCCGCCGTGCTGGCCAGCCGCGGCACATCGGTGGCGGCGACTGCCGGAGACGCTCCCGCCTGGAATGAGACGTCCTGTCCCCGTCAGGGAGCTGAGGATTCACCTATTTATCGTTGTCATCGTCCGATTCCGCGTCTTCGGCTTCCGGAAAGTCGTTCAGGCGCTCCCGGCTCTGCACGAGAGAGGAACTTCGCTGATACGTGATCCGGCGAATCGTCGCCGAACCTCGCAGCGTGGTGATGAGTTCCAGAATATCCTTCTGCTGATCCGCCATCAGGGTCAACTCCACCAGGTCTCGACTGCTGGCCGGAGATTGGTCGAACTGGAGCGAGCGGAGGCGAATCGTCGTGCCCTGAAGGGCGGATTGCACTTCCCCGAGAAGATCTGCCCCGTGGACGGCCTCGACCACGACCCGATGCTGGCGGGCGTGCCGCGCGAAGAACCGTCGCTCGATCGGCTTGAGACCAGCTTGGATGAACAGCATGAACCCGGTGCCGACGATCGCCGCCACATAGAGCCCACCCCCGGCGGCGAGGCCGATCCCCGCGACCGACCAGACCGTGGCCGCCGTCGTGAGACCACGGACCGTGTTCTCCCTGAAGATGATGACCCCGGCACCAAGGAATCCGATCCCGCTGATCACCTGGGCGGCGACTCGGCTCGGGTCGAGGTCCACCTCGACGCCGTTCACCGTGCTCGGGAATCCGTACGTCGATACCACCATGATCAGCGCGGACGCGACAGACACCAAGGCATGTGTCCGGAGACCCGCCGCGCGCTCCAATCGCTCACGCTCGAGGCCCACGGCCCCACCGAGGATGGTGGCTAACCCTAACCGGAGGACGAGATCCCAAAACTCCAGACTTCCCATATCGAACTGATTCAACTGCATGTCGAGGATCGGTATTCGCATACGAACGTGTTCCCCCTCCTTTTCTCCCCAGTCGTCCTCGGGACTCCCGACGATCGTTCCGGCACATCGTGGCGCGGGGTTTCGGTGATCGGCCGAAACCCTTCGGCACGGGATGGCACGTTGGTCTCCAGATCTGGATGTTAACGAGTATAAACGCCTTTCAGGTCTGACTGGACGCCGACGCCGACGCCGATGATCGTCGTACCGTATGTCCGTGGCGCCCAACGGCGACCCGCACGAGAAGGGGCATGCCTCCGTGGTCTTCGAGCGTTCACCGGAGACGTCCTCGCCAGCCGGAGGCCCCGACCGGCTCTTCGCCGGCTACATCTTCGACCTCGACGGGACCGTCTACCTCGGCGATCAGCTCCTGCCCGGCTCCCGACGCCTGTTCGAAAGACTCTCCTCGCTCGGCCGCGAGGTCCTCTTCCTCTCCAATAATCCGACCCGCTCTCCAGAGGACTATGCCGCCAAGTTGACGCGGCTCGGGATCCCGACATCGGCCGAGCAGGTGCTGAACACCGTCACGACGATGACGAGTTGGCTGGTGCGCCACCATCCCGACGCCACCGTGTTCCCGATCAGTGAAGAACCGCTCAAGCGGTCCCTGGCGACCGCCGGCATCCGGATGTCGGAGGACCCGACCCAGATCGACTTCGTCATCGCCAGTTACGACCGAGCCTTCGATTACCGCAAGCTGCAGATCGCGTTCGACGCTATTCGGACCCACGGTCGGGCCCGGCTCATCACCACCAACCCCGACCGATTTTGCCCGCTGCCCGGGGGGCAGGGAGAACCGGACTCGGCGGCCATCATCGGGGCGGTCGAAGGCTGCACCGGGGTGCGCTGCGAGCAAAATACCGGCAAACCCGACCCCTATATGCTCGACGCGGCACTCGAGCGCCTTGGCCTGACCGTCGCCGAATGCGTCATGGTCGGAGACCGGCTAGGCACCGACATCCGGATGGCCATCGACGGCGGCATGCGTTCGGCCCTCGTCCTCACCGGCGACACGACCTTGGAGACGCTGCAGGCCTCCCCTCCCGACGACCACCCGACCTGGGTCATCGAGCGAATCGACCATGTGCTGCCGCTGGTGATCCGGACCGGTGGTGACGACGCCTAGGTCGGCGGGGACGCCCGAGAACTGGCGACCGAGCCGCCGAAGCTCTCCTTCGTATCCAACGGGTCTACTCCGGCCCCGTCAGATCAGAGACGAGGCCGAGACGGGGAACCATGTTCGTCCGTTGATGTGAGTTCCCGCTGCCGGCCCGCGCGATCAACAGTTCGCAGGTCAGCGATGCGCCACGGATTGTCGTGCCGGTCGGTGATTGGCGCCCCGTACGGTGCTCTTCCTCGACCCCGATCGTGCCGAGGCCGTCACGACCAGCCCAGCTATGTGATGTGTGACTGGCGCGGGCCCTGCGTGTCAGATCAGTCACCTACCCTCTCCACCCATCTGCCATACATCCCGTCCCCCGGCACCGCCTCGACCGTGATCTCGCGCCGGTCCTCCCTAGCTTGGTCGATCCGCACGAGCAGGTATTCCCCAGGCAACTGGTCGATCGCCCGTTCCGGCCATTCGATCAAGCTGACACCGTCCACGGACGGGGCGTAGTCCGCGAAGCCGAAGCTGTCGAGGTCGGTGGGGTCGAGGCGGTAGAGGTCGA
This sequence comes from uncultured Thermomicrobiales bacterium, assembly GCA_902806395.1. The sequence goes on from CADCWH010000323.1 coordinate 6,250, forward strand.
GGTGGTAGAGGCGGAGGGGGGTGCCGTCGGGAGCCGTGCCGTCGTATTCGGCGACCAGGCCGAAGGTCGGGCTCTGGATCGGGCCGGGAATGCCGAGGGCCGCCGCGAAACCGCGGGCGAGGACAGTCTTGCCTGCCCCGAGGTCGCCGTGGAGCAGGACCACGCTCCCGGCCGTCGCGTGCCGAGCCAGGGCCGCGCCCAGGGCGAGTGTCTCGTCCTCGGAGTGGGTGGTCAGGCGGACGGCACCGGGTGCTCTGGCGGGCTTCTCCGCACCGGTCACTTCAGCCGATCGCGTCGCGCCGGGCGCATCTGCATATCGCTCGGTGCCAAGGTCACCGGTCGCGTCGAGGCCCGTGCCGGCACCCGGGTCGCTTTCCTTACCCGGCACCGGTGATCCCGGCCAGGTCGAGGTCGCGGAGGTCGCGGAAGGCGGGCAGGCTGAGGTCGACGCCGGGGGTGTCGCCGTCGCTGGCCGCCGCGGCGTACTTGCCCTGGCGGACCAGGACGCCCGTGAAGGGGACGCCGGGAAGGACGGCGTCCAGGGCAGCCCGGACCTTGACGAGGTTGTCCGGCTTGTCCTCGACCAGGACGTAGCGGTCGGCCGGGAAAGCGGCGGTGATCTCCCGCAGGTGCTCCTCCTTGTGGCCGTAGACCAGGACGAAGCCGTCGACCGCCCCATCGATGCCGGCCCGGGCGATCTTGCTCGGCTGGTAGGCCGGGTCGCCGTCGGAGAGGACCACCGTCCGGCCAAACCGCCGCAGGTGGGCGACCGTCTCCAGGGCGCCGGGATAGAGGAAGTCGGCGTAGGGGAACTCGACCACCAGGTCGGCCAACTCCGCCCGGGTGGCGACGGTCGCGGCCGGGTCGGTCTCCTCCCAGTAGCGAGCCAGGGTCAGGGGGTAGCTGACCACGGTCGACTCGGCCCGGACCTCCTCGTAGACCGCCCAGAACCGCTGGGCGCAATCCGCCCCGAGGTGGTCCCGAATCCTCTTCCCCAGTTCGGCCTTGGCCGCGTCATTGTCGAGCAGCGTGTTGTCGACATCGAGCAGGAACACGGTCCGCTCGTCCCCCGGGCCGCCGCCGGCCTCAGATTCGCTCGGGCGCTGGGTCATCATCGCTCTCTCCGGGTGATGCGTGGTGATGGATCGCCGACCGGCGTCGCGGTAGACCACCAATGATCGCCCAACGACAGCTCAGACGGTGCACACTCGCGCGACAGCCGGAGCACCATACCCCTCGAACCTGACAGGGTCCGCCCGGGGAGGGGACCAGCCCAGCCCGGCGACGGGCAAACGGTAAGCGTCCTCCCGGGTGATCCCGGCGAGTCATCACCCGCCCACGCCACTGCCATCGTCCCCGCTGCCCGGGCCGGTCACCCGACGAGCCACACGATCCCCGTCAATCACTGCCCGTTGCGGCGAAGGTCAGGACCGAGCCGCGCACCGTCACCAGGACCCGGTCTCCGGGGCGGATACCTCCATAAGGTCCCAGGCGGACGCGGACGATGACATCGCCGTCCAAGGTGACGCGCATGAGCTGGTCGTGGCCGTAGAACTCGCGATCGATCACGGTGCCATTGGTCCCCAGACCCTCCTGGTCGGGCACCAGGCGGAGTTGCTCCGGCCGCAGCATGACCCGGACCGCGCCGCTCGCGGCGCCGGTCATCGGCACCTCCCCCAACACGGTGGCGACCCGCCGTCCCCGTGCCTCGCCCGGTAGGAACTGGGCGTCCCCGACGAACGAGGCGACCTCCGGCGAGACCGGCCGATGGTACAGCTCCTCCGGCGAGGCTTCCTGGACGACGGTGCCGTCCCACATCACCGCCACCCGGTCGCAGAGGCTGAGGGCTTCCTCCTGGTCGTGGGTGACGAGGATTGCGGTCGTCGCGGCGGCGCGCAGGATGTCGCGGACCTCGGACCGGACCTGGGCCCGCAGGCCGGTGTCGAGGTTGGAGAAGGGTTCGTCGAGCAGCACGACCTCCGGCCCCGGCGCCAGGGCGCGGGCCAGGGCGACCCGTTGCTGCTGCCCCCCCGACAACTCGTGTGGCATCCGGTCGTCGAAGCCACCTAGACCGACGGTCGCCAGGGCCGACTCGACCCGGGCCCGCCGTTCGTTCCCCCGGGGCAGGCCATAGGCGACGTTGCGGCCGACCGAGAGGTGCGGGAACAGGGCGTAGTCCTGGAAGACCATCCCTACCCGCCGCCGTTCCGGCGGCTCGGACCGCTCCGGGCTAGCGACGACGCGTCCCCCGACGGCGATCGTGCCCGCGTCCGGCCGCTCGAACCCGGCGATCAGGCGCAGGGTGGTGGTCTTGCCGCAACCGCTCGGTCCAAGCAGGGCGACCAGTTCGCCGGGCTCGGCCACCAGATCCACATCCCGCACGATCGTGGCGTCGCCGAACCGCTTCGTCACCCCCCGGACGCAGAGGGCGGGCGGCACGTCACCGGGGGGATCGCCCGCGTGGGACGCCAGGCGCCTGATCGCGAGGGGATTGCGGATCACCACCCGGGGTCACCCTTCCCCGCGGCGAGGGGCGTCGCGCCGGAGGTCGAGCAGGACGGTGGGGATAGCGGCCAGCACGATCAGGAGCAGGGCCGGGGCTGCGGCCCTGCCGAACGCCCCACCGCTCGACGCCCCCCAGATCGCCGTGGCCAGTGTGTCCCACTCGGTCGGCCGCAGCAGCAGCGTGACCGGCAACTCCTTCATCACGGTGAGGAAGACCAGGGTCGCCCCGGCCCCGATCCCGGGCGCCGCCAGGGGCAGCGTCACCGACATCGCCGTGGTCGCCCCGGATCGGCCGAGGGTGCGGGAAGCCTCCTCGACCCGCGGGCTGACCTGGAGCAGCGCCGCCCGGGTCGCCCCGACCGCCTGGGGCAGGAATCGGATCACGTAGGCGGCCACGAGCAAGGGCAGGGTCTGGTAGATGCCGGGCAGGTAGCCCGCGCCGAGGGAAACGAAGGCCAGAGCGACCACGATGCCGGGTAGGGCATACCCGAGGTAGGTCACCCGCTCGGCCAGCCGGGCCAGCCGCCCACCGTAGCGGACCGCCAACACGGCGACCGGCACGGCGGCCACGGTCGTGACGACGGCGGCGGCGGCACTGACGCCGACAGAGTTCGCGGCGGTCCGGGCCAGGTCCGCGACGACGATCTCACCGGAGGCGCCGCTGACGAGCCACCAGGCCAGGACACCGACCGGAAGGCCCAGCGAGGCCACGACCACGGCCAGGCAGAAGGCGATCGCCGGCCACCGCCACCGTCCGAGCGGGACCGGGCGGGCCCGCCGTGCCGCCCCACTGCCGAGCCGGTGGTAGGCGGCCCGGCCACGGGCCCGCGTCTCCGCCGCCAGGATCACGCTGGCGAAGACGACCAGGACGAGGGCGGTGGCCGCCGCCTGGGAGCGGTCAAAGGAAGATCGGTACTGGACATAGATGACCCGGGTGAAGGCGTCGAAGCGGAGCAGCGTCACCACCCCGAAGTCGCTGACGGCATAGAGGGCGGCCAGCAGGACCCCAGCCA
>CADCWH010000324.1 GCA_902806395.1 uncultured Thermomicrobiales bacterium
GCGGCGAAGGCCATCCGGACCCGCGGCTGTCGCGCCAGCACCGAGCGCATCGCGCCGGCGATGGAGGTCCCCGCCGCCTCGCCCATGGTCGTCCGGTCGTCGTAGACACGGACGTCGAGCCGGTCCACCCGCAATGTCCGGGCAGGGTCCGGCATCGAACAGGTGTTCACGCGCTCACCTCCGATCGGTTTCGTCCGATTCCCGCGTCCCGGTTCGGCGCCGTATCCGCCAGCGTCATCACGAGGTCGACCGCGGCCTCGACCAGACCCTCGCCCGCCTCGGGGGCGAAGCAGGCGGGATAGCCGTAGTAGCGGTACGCCTCGGTCACCTCGTAGCCACCTTCAGCGTAGGCCGACCAGTGCGGGATGTAGCCGGGGGTGCCGTTGGCGTACCCGATCGACATCACCGAGCGCGGTGCCAGGCTGGCCTTGATGGCCAACCCGAACTCCACAAACATCTCACCGGGCAAAAGAACGATCGACACGTCCCCCAAGGCAATCACCATCACCTCGGCCTCGACCGTCTCCGGTAAATTGCCCGCCCCGAGCGCGGCAGCCCATCCGGTGAAGACGTCTAGGCGAGCGGCCTCGCCGGGTTGGCCTCCGGTCCCAATTCGTTGACGTTCCTCGGCCCACGCGGCCACGAGCGTTGCGACCGTGGCCGGATCGTCTGGCGGCAGCATCGGTAGACGGATCGACCGGCGGGCGGTCCGGACGGCGGCTGGCGTGATCGGCGTCTCCCGCGTGGCCGCGGCCACGTCGTCGCGGGCGGCCTGCTCGGCCGCCTGGATCGCGGCCCCGGCAACCGCACGTCCCAGGCGGCGGGCCTCGCCGTGGGTCCGCCAGGGCGACCCCCCTGGCCGGTGGCTGTCCCGGGCGGTGTGGCCGGTGTTGATCTGCCCGCAGCAGCCCGTGGCAAACAGGGCCGTCGCGCCCGGATAGGTGGCTTCCAGGGTAGCCACGACGTGCCCCGGGTAGTCGGCGGTGGCCATCACGTTGTCCGGTCCCAGCGTGACGGGATGGCAGGCATAGCCGGTCAGGAGTGCCCCGACGGTGCCGTCGGGGCGTTGGAAGCGAATCACCGGCACGTCGGGGTCGATCGGCCCGCCGGGCACCCGGCGGTTCTTGCCGACGGTCGACTCCGTGCCGAGGGCCCAGCGCAAGAGCATCGGCTCACGCCGCCGGGCCGCCGCCCCGACCGTGGCTGCCGCCAGGTGGCAGAGGCGGTCGACAAAGCCGGGGTCGACCTTGCCGAGCGATCGCCCGGACAGTGTGGCCGGGCCGCCGTGGGTGTGGGTGCAGGCCACGCCGATCTGGTCAGCGGGGATGCCAGTGAGGCGCCCTGCTCGCTCCCGGATGGTGGCGACGCTGGACGCGTCTAGGTCGATCACGTCCAGTGTCAGCAGCGCCGCCGTCCCGCCCGGGCCGGACCCGTCGTCCCAAACGAGGGCCCGGGCGTAGAGGTCATCATGGACACCCGTCATCGGCCCAGTGCGGGCGATGAATCCGGATAGGTGGGTGCCGGCCGGCGGCGAGACCACCGTGCTGGCCGCCCCGACCGACACGGACGCGCACGGCGACGTTTCTGGTACCTCCTCGCTGCCGTTCACGACCGCCACGCGGTCTGGATCTTCCTGATCGCCGCGGTGATGCTCTCCTGGTCCTCCGGACCACCGAGCAGCGCCGTCTGGTTCAGCCAAAAGACATCACGGCTGGCCCGCTCCGCCTCGGGGCATGCGGTGATTGCGGCGACACTCCCGGCGCCGAACAGGCTCGTCATCGCCCGGTGGATGGCCGGGGAGTGGGTGAGGGGAACGTAGCCCGTGCTGACGCAGGTGATACCCTCGGCCACCATGGCGCGGAGGAACTCATCCCGGGATCGGCCCCCGAACGCGGTGGCATCGTACCGGACCATCGAGAGGTGGCGGCCATGCCGCGTGACGCGGGAATCGACGGTGACCGGGGTCAGACCCGTGACTTCCGCTAGCGCGGAGTCGAGGTAGCGGGCCCCGGCCTCACGGATCGGCTCTTGTTCGGGCAGGCGGTCGAGTTGGGCGAGGAGGACGGCGCCGACCCACTCCGTCATCCGGAAGTTCCAGCCCAGGATCTCGTGTTGGTACCACTCGCCGCCGCGCACCCGGCCGACGTTGTGCAGCGACCAGCACAGGTCAGAGAGGGCGGGATCGTTCGTCACGATGATGCCACCCTCGCCGCCGGTGATGTTCTTGCCGGCCTGGAAGCTGAACGTGCCGAGGTCGCCGATCGCCCCGACGCGGCGCCCCCGCCACTCAGCTCCCCAGGCCTGGGAGGCGTCTTCCAGGACCCGCAGCCCATGCTCGGCCGCGACGTGCAGGATCCCGTCCATGTCCGCCGGTTGGCCGGCCAGGTGGACGGGGATGATCGCCTTTGTCCGGGACGAGACCGCCGCGGCGATGCGCGCCGGGTCGATGTTGCAGGTGGCGGGGTCGATATCGACAAAGATCGGCTTCGCCCCGAGCAGCAGGGCCGCGCTGGCCGTGGCGATGAAGGTGTAGGGCGTGGTGATCACCTCGTCGCCGGGACCGACCCCGATGGCCCGGAGTCCAAGTTCCAGGGCCATCGTGCCGTTCGGCACGCATGTGCCGAATGTGGCCCCTTGATAAGCGGCGAAGCGCGCCGCGAAGGTGGTCACCTTGTCGCCTGAGAGTTCGCCCCACTTCCCGGAGTGGAGGACCTCCAGCAGCAGGCGTTCCTCACGCCCGTCGGCCACGGGCCAGGCCGGGAACGGCGTCGTCCGGACGGGCGAACCGCCCTCGACGGCCAGTCGGTCTTCGGCGGCGACGGTCCTACTCATCGTGTCTCCCTCCACTCCATGCACACGTCGTTGACCACGACGGTTTCGGTGTCTGCCGCGGTCGGTGGTCACGGCACCAGTCGATCCCAACTGACGCCTCAGCGCCGCGTCAGGCGGGGGTCGAATGCCTCCCGCAGTCCCTCACCGACGAAGTTGACGGCGAGCACGGTCATCACGATCAGGATGCCTGGGTAGATCCCCTGCAGAGGTTTCACGAAGATGTACCCCTGGGCGTTGCCGAGCATGGATCCCCAACTGGCATTCGGCGGTTGGATACCGAGCCCGAGGTAGCTGAGGGCGGATTCGGTCAGGATCCCCGTGGCCACCGCGAGGGTGCCAACCACGATCACGGTCGAGAGGACATTGAGTAGGATGTGCCGCATCACCCCCACGTTCGACAGTCCGGTGACCCGGGCGGCGAGGATGAACTCCTGCTCCCGCAACGAGAGACACTCGCTGCGGATCAGCCTAGCCGTGACCATCCACTGGGTCAGGCCGATGATCAGGATCGTATTGAGCAGGCTCGGGCCGATGAAGGCGGCCGTCGCCAGCACCAGGAAGAAGGTCGGCATCGCCAGCATGGTGTCGGTGAACCGCATCAGCAGGCTATCGACGATCCCTCCCAGGTAACCCCCCGTCAATCCGACCAGCAGGCCCAGGACCGTGGTGCAGACGGCCACCAGCAGGCCGACCGCGAGCGAGACGCGCCCGCCTGCCAGCAGGCGAACCAGGATGTCCCGCCCCAGCGGGTCGCACCCGAACGGGTGCTGGCGGCTGGGATCCGCCAGGCTCTCGCAGCTCAGGGTGTTAGGGTTGAGCCCAAAAGCTCGGCTGGCGATGACCGGGCCGGCCAGTGCCGCCATGACCAGGAACACCAGTATGATCGCGCCGACTAGACTCAGGCGGTTGGCGACGAAGCGCCGCCATCTCCCGGAATGGGCGCGCCCCGCGCGAGGCGCCGGAGCCATGGGTCGATCGAGGGTCGCCAGCGTCGCCATCCTCATGCCTCGAGCTTGATGCGGGGGTCGATCACCGCGTTCGCGATGTCGGCGAGGAGATTGCCGAGGATGGTCAAAAC
>CADCWH010000325.1 GCA_902806395.1 uncultured Thermomicrobiales bacterium
CGTCAAATGGAGCAGCGTCCCGCAGATTCGCGAGGCTTCGAGGGTCGACCCGTCGAGCGCGGCGGTTCCGAGAACCGGCCGGCCGACAGCCGTCGCCGGACATCGTTCGGTGAGGGCGACGCCGAGTAAAGGACCGCCAAGAACACCTGGGGAACCGGGCGACGCCCGGCTCCCGAGATGTTCGTGGCGGTCCTACTCGGCGTCGCCCTCTCCGAACGATGTCCGGCGACGGCTATCAGCAGGCCGGTTCTCGGAACCGCCGCGCTCGACGGGTCGACCCTCGAAGCCTCGCGAATCTGCGGGACGCTGCTCCATTTGACGTGGGGCGTCGGGAGCGCTGCCGATCATCGGACGTTCTCCGCCCGGGCCCCCACCGTCGCGCATAGACGGTCGGACGTCACGGCGGGGACCGTCGCCGCCGCGGCCGAAGTCACCCCGTGGCGGACCGCCCGGACCGTCCCGACGCGGACCACGTTCCGGCTTCGGCTCCGGCAGCACGCCAGTGATGGCTGCCCGACGCGATAGGCTGACCTTCCCGTTCGGCGCCACTTCGATCACCATCACGGTGACCTCATCACCCATCTTCAGGACATCCTCGACCCGGTCAACGCGGACCGCCGGGTCCTCGGTGATCTCGGAGATGTGGACCAGACCGTCTTTGCCCGGGACCAGCTCGATGAAGGCCCCGAATGGCATGATGCTGACGACCTTGCCGGTGTAGGTCTCGCCGCGCTCGATCTTGATCTCCCGGGTCATGCCGGTGATCCGGGCGATCGCCGCCTCGACGCCAGCCGAGTCGGAAGACGAGACCGCCACGGTGCCATCGTCGCTGATGTCGATCTTGGTGCCGGTTTCTTCCTGCAGAGCGCGGATATTCTTCCCGCCGGGACCAATGATCGAGCCGATCTTCTCCGGGTTGACCTTGATCAGCTTCACCATCGGGGCGAAGGGCGACATCGTATCCCGAGGGGCGGAGATCGTCTCGAGCATCTTGGCCAGGATGTGCTGCCGGCCAGCGTGGGCCTGCTCCAGGGCCTGCCGCATCACGTCGGCCGTGATGCCCTCGACCTTGATGTCCATCTGGATCGCGGTAATCCCTTCGGATGTCCCCGCGACCTTGAAGTCCATGTCACCCAGCGCGTCTTCCATCCCCTGGATGTCGGTCAGTACCGTGAACCGTCCTGTCGCAGGGTCGGTGATCAGGCCCATCGCTACCCCGGCTACCGGTCGGGTGATCGGCACACCGGCGTCCATCAGGGCCATCGTGCTGCCACAGACGCTGGCCATCGATGTCGAGCCGTTTGAACTGACAACCTCGGACACGAGGCGGAGGGTGTACGGGAACTCTTCGGCGGATGGGATGACGGACAGCAGGGCCCGCTCGGCGAGGGCTCCGTGGCCAATGTCGCGACGACTGGCACCCCGCAGACGGCGGACCTCGCCGACGCTGAAGGGCGGGAAATTGTAGTGGTGGATGTACCGCTTCCGGTCCTCGGGACTGATCGAGTCGAGGCGCTGCTCCTCGGCAGTCGACCCAAGGGTGACCACCGTCATCGCCTGGGTCTGGCCACGGGTGAAGATCGCCGAGCCGTGGGCACGAGGCAGATAGCCAACCATGGACCAAATCGGCCGCACCTCGGCCGGACCGCGACCGTCCGGTCGCAGGCCTTCGGTGAGGATGTCCTCCCGCACCTCTCGCTTCAGCAGGCTGTCGAACACGTCACCGACCTGCTTGGCGTTGTACAGCGTCTCGCCGCCCTCTTGCCCAACCAACTGGGAAATGATGGACTGCTTGAGGGCCTTGGTCGCGGCAGAGCGGGCGGTCTTGTCGGCATTGCGACGGGCGGTCCGGAGGTCGTCGCTCGCTAACTGCTCGACGCGCTCGACCAACGTGGTGTCAGGGGTGAACACCGTCACCGGCCACTTCTCGACCCCACGGATCTCCCGCAATTGGAGCTGGAGGTCGACGATGCGCTTGATTTCGACGTGAGCGCGGTCGAAGGCCGCAAGAAGGTCGGACTCCAGCACCTCCTGGGCCTCGCCCTCGACCATCATGATCGCCCCGGCCGTGCCTGCGACCACGATGTCCATGTCCCCCGCTTCCCGCTGGGCGAAGGTGGGGTTGACGACGAAATCACCGTCGACCCGGCCGATCCGGCACGCGCCGACCGGGCCGTTGAACGGGATCTGGGAGATCGTCAGCGCGGCCGAAGCGCCGATGATCGAAAGGATGTCTGGGTCATTCTCTTGGTCGGCAGACATAACCGTGTTGATGACCTGCACCTCAGCCCGATACCCCTTGGGGAACAGGGGCCGCAGCGGCCGGTCGGTCAGGCGAGCCGCGAGGATCGCGGCCTCGGTCGGCCGACCCTCCCGCTTGATGAAGCCGCCCGGGATCTTCCCGGCGGCGTACATCTTCTCTTCGTAGTCCACCGTCAGGGGAAAGAAGTCCATCCCCTCCTTCGGCTCTCGCTCGCCGACCACGCCGGAGAGCAACATCGAGTCGCCGTAACGGACCATCACCGACCCGTGGGCCAGTTCCGCCAGCAGGCCGACCTCCAGCGTCAACTGGCGGCCTCCCACGTCGAGACTCAGCGTGGTGACCTTGTCGCGGATGGCGTCGGGCATCGTCGTGACCATGTGTATCCTCTTCATCTGGGCGACCTCGGGCCGGCCCGTTGGTACGATCGTCAAATGTGAGAGTGCTGCCGACTGGCGAGTACCGTACCGCCAGCCGTGACACCGTTTCGGCCAGGCGACCGAGGTACTGGCGCGTGCCGTCGTCCAAGCGACCCCGGCACGCGCCAATGCCCCATGTCACCCTGGTCCGGGGTCCCGGTTCACCGCCGGGCCGACCCCCTCTCTCGCGGAGGGCGGATCAGGCACACTGTGTCAGTCGAGAACGGTTCCCGGCACGCTGTCGCTCCCAACGCCAATGGCCCGGGCGCGAACGCCCAGGCCATCATCAGAGATCTGGTCCCCGACCGCCGGGTACCGAGGGCGTCGTCCGCACGTTCCGGCACGATCGCAGAGTCGACCAAACTGGACGCCGAACCTACCGTCGGAGACCGAGACGTTGGATCGTCGCCCGGTAGCGCTCGATGTCCTTGCCGTTGAGGTAGGCGAGGAGCCGACGTCGACGACCCACCAGCTTCAACAGGCCCCGGCGGGAGTGATGGTCCTGCCGGTGCTGGCGAAGGTGGTCCGTCAGACCGTTGATGCGCTCGGTCAGGAGCGCGATCTGGACTTCCGGCGAGCCGGTATCGGACTCGTGGGTCCGGTAATCCGAGATGATGTCGTCCTTCTGGACCTTCTGCAACGCCATACTGGCGAGGCCTCCTGATGTCATCGTCTCACGATAGGCGCAAGAAAAGGTATCCTGATTTCGTGCCCGGGCAGTATAGCACCGGTGGCGACCGCACGCACCTGATCCCGTTCGCCAGTGCGGTCGACGGCTCTCCCCGACCCCTCGATCCACGCGTCACCAGAGGCGACCCTTGGCCCGACCCATGCTCGGAATCATCGGCGGCACCGGTTTCTACGACATGCCCGGCTTGACCGGCCGCCGTGCCGACACGGTGGAGACGCCCTTTGGCAGTCCGAGTGGTCCAGTCGTGACCGGTGAACTCGATGGCACACCCGTCGCCTTCCTGCCCCGACACGGCGCGGGGCACGCGGTGAATCCCACTGGTCTCCCCTATCGTGCCAACGTCTACGCGATGAAGGCCGCTGGGGTAACCCACCTGCTCAGCATCAGTGCCGTCGGCAGTCTTCGGGAGGATATTGCACCGCTCCACCTGGTCATCCCCGACCAAGTCATCGATCGCACGACTTCCCGCGACCGGTCGTTCTTCGACGCCGGATTGGTGGTCCACATCGGCGTGGCGGAGCCGTATTGTCCGACCTTACGGCGGGCCATCGTCGGTGCCGCGGCGGAGTTGGACACCATGACCCACGTCGGCGGAACCTACGTCTGCATCGAAGGGCCCCGTTTCTCGACCAGGGCGGAATCGGCCCTGCACCGATCGTGGGGTGCCTCCGTCGTCGGGATGACCGCCATGCCGGAGGTGAGCCTCGCCCGCGAGGCCGAACTTTGCTACGTGACCGTGGCCCTGGTGACGGACTACGATGTCTGGCACGAATCCGAGGAGCCCGTCACGGTCGAGGTGGTCGGGAGGACGCTGAGGCAGAACGCCGAGTCGGGTCGAGCGCTCATCGCCTCGTTGCTGGCCGCCGGACTTCCTGACCGCGATTGCCCTTGTCCTGACGCCCTGACGGCGGGCATTTCGACCGACCCCGCCGCGATCGACACCGCCACCCGCGAACGGTATGCCTTGTTCCTCCGTGATCGCGTCCCGGCGCAGCGGCCAGCGACCCCCGCTGGAGCGGACTGACCGGGGGTGGTACGCCGGGCACACCGCGCCACGCTCCGGACGACCGAACTCCAGTTGTTGGTTGCCCCCGCGCTCATGATGATCGTGGGGCTACTCACGATCTTCTTTGCTGGCCGGGGTGAGGTGGACTGGGCATGGACCGACATCTGGGTCAGTCTTGCCTACGTGGGCGCGATGTTCGGGATCAGCCTCTCATTCGGGCTCGTCGGGTTTCGCGGTGACCAGATGATCCTCCCCGTCGCGCTGACCCTAGCCGGTTTCGGTCTCCTGATGATCCAGCGACTGCAGGCGGACCTCACGGCACTCGATGAAGGGTACGCCGGCCTGGCCGAACGCCAGTTGCTCTACCTCTCGATCGGCCTTGGGCTGATGTGGGTGACGGTGGTCCTGTTCCGTCACCTGAACGTGCTGCGCCGGTTCAAATACTCGGCGCTTATGGTCAGCTTGGGCCTGATGGTGGCGACCGTGCTCTTCGGCCGGGAGATCTATGGCGCCAAGCTCTATATCAGTATCGGTCCGCTCCAGGCTCAGCCCTCCGAGATCGCCAAGGTGGGACTGGTCCTTTTTCTCGCCGCCTATCTTGAGGACAATCGGGAACTGATGGCTGGGAGCTATCGCATCGGCCGTCTCAGGCTTCCCCCGCTGCCATACCTCCTCCCCATGGTCCTGATGTGGGCGGCCTGCCTGATGATCTTGGTCGTCCAGAACGACCTCGGGACCGCCCTTCTCTTCTTCGGCATCTTCGTCAGCATGCTCTACGTCGCTTCGGGACGGATCGTCTACGTCAGCCTCGCGGCGGTCTCGTTCATGGGCGCGAGTTGGCTAGCCTATCGACTCTTTGGCCGGATCGGGATCCGGGTCCAGAACTGGTTAGACCCCTGGCAAGACCCACTGGACACCGGACTGCAGCAAGTCCAATCGGACTATGCGATGGCGGCCGGCGGCATTTTCGGCACCGGCCTCGGCCTCGGCCAACCCTGGCGAATCCCAATCGTCGAGACCGACTACGTCTTCTCCCTGATCGGTGAGGAACTCGGAGCAATCGGCACGCTGGGAGTCCTGGCTCTCGTGTTCACCCTGGTCCTCCGGGGTTACGTCGTCGCACTGACCCGGGCAGATGGATATGCCCGCTACGTGGCGGTCGGTCTCTCGACCATCCTGGGTTTCCAGACCCTGATCATCGTCGGTGGCGTGGTCCGCCTGCTCCCCCTCACCGGAATCACCCTTCCCTTCATCTCCTATGGCGGGAGTTCGCTCTTGACCAACTTCATCATCGTCGGCCTGCTCTTGCACATCTCGGGGCTGCCTGCCCGCACTGCCGACGCGCCCGCATGACTCCCTCCTTCTCGTGGGTCCGCCGGATCTCCGCCCTGACAGCCGTGGGTCTCGTGAGCCTCGGCTTCATGGCTTCCAGCGCGATTACCGACGCCCGGTGGCTCTCCTTGCTCGGGTCCGCCTGGCTCCTGCTCTTGGTCGCCCTCTGGGTGCCGATCCCAGACACCGTCCCGGCTTTCAGCCGGGGAGTCGTTCGGACCGGGATCATCCTGGGTTCGGTATTCGTCCTGCTGGTGGCACAGGTAATCCGGCTCCAGGTGATCCAGAGCGAGCGGATCACCAATCGGATCGCCGTCGCCCCCAACGGCGATGTGGTGACGAACGGTCGCCTCCTCAATGACGACGTCCGAATCAGGAGGGGTCGGATCACCGACCGGAACGGGACGATCCTGGCGGATTCGGTCCAGCGCGGCTCGGCCTGGGGGCGGGTCTATCCCGAGCCGACGTGCGGCTACGTCGTTGGCTACTACGCCCCACTGACGGTGGGGGTGGACGGTTTGGAGGCTAGCTACGACGACGTCCTCTCCGGTACCGCGGCATCCACTGTTTGGGAGCGATGGCAACGAGACGTGCTGCACCGCAATCAGGAGGGTGCAGACTTGGCCCTCACCCTGGACGCCGACCTGCAGCGGTATGCCCATGAGCTGATGGGCGACCGGCCCGGCGCCGCGATCCTGGTTGAGGTCGGCACCGGCCGCGTCCTGACCCTCGCTAGCACGCCCTACTACGATGCCAATCAGGTCTCTGCCGTCACGGCGCAGGATGCGGCGGCCTCGACCGAGTACTACTCGACGTTGCTCGCGGACCCCGGTCTCCCCCTGATCCAGCGGGCGACCGAGGCGCTGTACACGCCGGGATCGATCTTCAAGGTGATCACGGCGGCGGCGGCGATCGACCTCGGCTTCGCGTCCCCAGACCGGGTCTATGAGGACGACGGAGACCTTGACGTCGAGGGGAGGATCATCGTCGAGAACAACCGACCCGACGAGCGGACCGATTGGACGCTGACCGATAGCCTTGCCTGGTCATTGAACGTGGTGTTCGCCCAGGTCGGTCTGGCCGTGGGGGCCCAGAACCTGACCGAGTACAGCCGTGCCTTTGGGTTCGACGACGCACTCCCATTCGACGTCACCCTGAGCGAGAGCCAGGTCGCCTCTGACGACGACTTCTTGAACGCGCTGCCCGCACTGGCCGATACCTCGTTTGGCCAGGGGCAGCTGCTCGCGAACCCACTGCACATGGCAATGGTCGCCGCCGCGATCGCGAATGGGGGCCAGATGATGCGACCGTACTTGGTGGAGACGGTGACCGCCAATGACGGCACGGTGGTCGAGCACGTTGAGCCCATGGTCTACCGCACGCCGGTGTCACCGGAGACGGCCGCTCAGGTGGAGGAGATGATGGTCGGGGCGGTGACCACCGGCTACGCGTCGGCGGCCTCCATCCCGGGCCTCAGAGTCGGCGGAAAGACAGGCACGGCCGAGGTAGAGGGCCAAGAACCGCATGCCTGGTTCATCGGGTTCGCCGGCACGGACACCCCCGAGTACGCCGTTGCCGTGGTACTGGAAAATGCCGGGGCCGGAATGGCGGGATCTCAGGTGATCGGGCGCGAGTTGTTGTCGGCCGCGGTTTCTGACCAGGTCGTGGCGGCATCTCCCAGGGCGGAGGAGCAAGCGTACGTACAGACTTTTTCGGGAGTCCCAATGTGGGAAGTGGACCCCTGGGGTGGTATACTTGCTCATGCGATCAGAGGTTCGTCACCGAGTCGAGCGCGTGCGCCGGAAGCGGTTCGAAGGAGTCGTCCGCGACGCCATCCGGTCGCTCCCAGCACCGGTCGTAGCCATGCTGGACAACGTGGCGGTGGTGGTCGAAGACGAGCCGCGTCGGGGACAACACCCCGTAGATGGCGACCCGGACGACGGTGATGACCTCTTCGGCTACTACGAAGGCACCCCACTGACCGATCGCACTTCCTCGTATGGCTTGCAGACTCCCGACCGGATCGTGATTTTTCGCAAGCCGCTCGAGCGAGCGTTCCCCGATCCGGCAACGCTGCGCGACGAGGTGATGGTGACGATCATCCACGAGCTGGCCCACCACGTCGGCTACGATGAGGCCGGGATCGCGGCTCGGGGGTGGGAATGACGCCTGGCCAAGCACCGGTCCCTCGGGATCCCGCCGGTCGGCGCGACCCGGCCGCCGTCGAGATGATCGGGCTAGGTTTCGCCTCGCTGGTTCGGCATCC
>CADCWH010000326.1 GCA_902806395.1 uncultured Thermomicrobiales bacterium
CGCCAGGAGGTCTACGCCCAGGACGGCATCGCCTACCACTCCCGCCGGCACGACGTGCTTAACGCGCGCCCGACCACGGACGATCTCGTGACCGCCGTGCTCACCCCCCACCATCCGCTGGTGGTGGTCGTCCACGACGAGGACACGAGCCAGGTACGCAACGCGTTCGAGCAGCGATTGGTGGCACCGATCCTCGCAGCGCTGGCGGACACCGCCGGGTACGGCCTCGACCCAGTCCATGGGTTGGGTGTCGTGGTCCCGCACAGGGCGCAGCGGGCGGCGCTCCAGGAGGAGTCGCCGAGCCTGACCGTCGTGGACCCGGAGACGGGGGTGATCCTCGTCTCGGCGGTGGACACCGTCGAACGGTTCCAGGGCGGCGAGCGGAAGGTGATCCTGGTCGGGGCGACGGAGAGCGACCGGGAGTACCTTCTCGTCTCCAGCAAGTTCCTGCTCGACCCGCGGCGGCTGACCGTCGCGTTGAGCCGGGCGAAGGAGAAGATGATCCTCGTCGCGGCCCGCTCGGTCTTTGACGTGTTCAGCGCCGACGAGGAGACGTTCGCCAACGCCCAACTGTGGAAGAACCTGCTGCGCCGCACCTGCACGGTGCGCGTCTGGGCAGGCGAACGTGACGGTCATCGGGTCGAGGTGTGGGGGAACCCCCCGGCGAACTCGGGGCTACCGGCCGAGTAGCCCAGATGCCAACCACGCCCTGCTGCACCGCCATCTCACTGCCGAGCGCGGCGTAGCACCAATCGACGCCCCTACGCTCGACTCCGACTCCGCCGACCTCGCGTTCGGTGGGGTCGCCGCCGTGGTTCTGGAGCGCGTGCCGGGCGGGCCTGCCAGTAGGAGATACGCGAGCCGAGCCAAACCATCATGGTCGGAGGTCAACCGTCCTAGGCGCGCCGCGGGGACGGTTGATCTCTGCTCCTGCGCCGTCGCTCCGCATGCGAGACATCATGGTCATGAGTGACCGAATACCGGCCCGGGTCGGGTGACCTGTGCCTCCCGAGATGTTCACCTCGTGCACCACCTGGCCAATCCAGCTCCCCTGCGATGGCCATCGTCCCCCCCGTGGACGATCCATTTCGCCTTCCCCAGCCATGACCAATCGGCCAGGTTCGCCTAGGGCGTGGCCAAATGGGGCCATGCAATACTGATTTCGATAGGAAGTGTGAGCGTCCCGGAGATTCGGACCGCTACCTCAATGCCTGCCCGGTCCTCTGACTCTGAACGGTCGGCCCCAGTAGAAGGAGACGGTGTGATGATCACCGCCTTCACCTCGCCCCCCGGTCTCCCCGACCCCCTCCTGGCCCGCTCGCGTTCGGACGGTTCAACGGTGAACGACGCCCTCACCCTCCTCGGCCAGATGCCGGCCCTCGCCTGGACAACTGATGCCAACCTCCGAATCACCGCCGTGCACGGCGGTGAAATGCCTCACTTAGGCCTCCTTCCCGACAAGTTGATTGGTCAATCCCTGTCCGACCTGCTCCGGACCGACAACCCCGACCACCCACTCGTCACCGCACACCACCGGGCTCTCGGAGGGGACCTGGTGGCATCCCGGTACTGCTTGTCAGGGCACGCGTACCGGCTGCGGGTCGGGCCGAACCACGGCCCTGATGGGATCGTCACCGGCACCATCGGGGTCGCCGTCGAGGACTCCACGGACCGACTCGGGACGGAAGCGGCGCTCCGATCCGGCGAGGAGCGCTATCGCGCTCTTCTCGCAGCCGCGGTACGGCAGGGCCAGGAACGGGACCTATTGGACCGGGTCCGTGCCGTGCTGGCGAGCGAACTCGATCTGCCGGCTCTCATCCGGACCATCGTCGGAGCAACGGCCGAGGCCTTTGGCTACACCTTGGTGAGCCTCTACCTGTTGGACGGGGACACATTGGTGCTTCAGCACCAGGTGGGATACGACCAGGTCCTGGAACGCATCCCTGTGCAGCGGGGCATTGCCGGACGAGTCGCCCGTACCGGTGAACCGTTCCTCATGGAGGACGCACGCGCCGACCCGGACTTCCTCGCTGCCTTCCCGGGCATCGTCTCGGAAGTCTGCGTGCCCCTGCACGACGAGGGCCGAGTCGTCGGCGTGCTCAATGTCGAGAGCGCCGGCGAGCCGCGACTGACTGAGGCGGACCTTCGGCTGGTCCTAGCCCTGAGCGAGCACGTCGATGTGGCCCTCGGGCGGGCGCGGCTCCACGATCAGGTACGTGCCAGCGGCGAGCGATTTCGATCCCTCGTGCGCCACGCCTCGGACATCATCGCCATCCTGGACGCCGAAGGCATGAGACGATACATCAGCCCCGCCGTCGAGCGGGTCCTCGGCTTCTCGCCCGCCGAACTGCTCGGCACCAGTGCTTTCGCCATGATCCACCCGGAGGACCAGGAACGGCTCCAGCTCCTCTTCGTCGACACGTTGACCCGACCGGGGGCGAGCGCCCGGGCGGAGCTGCGGATGCGTCACCGCGACGGGTCGTGGCGCTGGCTGGACGTGGTCGGCACCAACCTGCTGCACGACAACGATGTGGGCGGGATGGTCGTTAATTCCCGAGACGTCACCGAGCGGAAGGCCTTCGAGGAACGGTTGTCGCGGCAGGCCTTCTATGACGCGGTAACCGGATTGCCAAACCGGGCGCTCTTTGTCGACCGCCTGGACCACGCACTCGCCGGGGTCCGGCGGGGCGGATCGGTGAGCATCCTCTTCCTCGACCTGGACCGATTCAAAATCATCAATGACAGCCTGGGCCACGAGGTCGGAGACCGGTTGCTGGCGACCGTAGGCGAGCAACTCGCGGCCTGCCTCCGACCGGGCGATACGGTCGCCCGGTTCGGCGGGGACGAGTTCACCGTCCTGCTCGATGACTGCGACGCCGGGGGAGCGGAGATCGCGGCGGGACGCGTCATTGCGGCGCTGCGGTCACCGGTCCGGCTCGACGGCCACGACTTGCTGTTGGGCGTGAGCGTGGGTATCGCCGTGAGTGCGCCGGGGCTCGATCGCTCCGGCGACCTGCTGCGGGCGGCGGACACGGCACTCTACCGGGCCAAAGCCGCGGGCCGGGGGACCTGGGCGGCCTTCGAGCCGACGATGCACGCCCAGGCACTGGCGAGGTTGGAATTGGAGGCCGCCCTGCAGGGCGCGGTCGAGCGCGGAGAACTTCAACTCGCCTACCAGCCCGAGGTAGACCTGGTAACTGGGCGCGTCACCGCGATCGAAGCGTTGATGCGGTGGCACCATCCGGAGCAGGGCCTGCTCCGGCCCGACGGGTTCGTGCCGCTTGCCGAGGAGACGGGGCTCATCGTGTCACTCGGTCGGTGGGCGTTGGACGAAGCCTGCCGGGCGGCCCGGACCTGGCCGGAGAGGGACGGCCTCGCGCCGACGGTGAGCGTCAACCTGTCGGCCCAGGAGTGCCGGCACTGGGACCTCGTTGAACAGGTGGGACTCATCCTGCGCGAGACGGGGTTGCCCGCGAGCCGGTTGCGGCTCGAGGTGCCCGAGCAGGCGCTGGTCGACGATCTGGGAAGGGCTAGCGAGACGTTACGGGAATTGCGGGCCCTTGGGGTCGAACTGGCGATCGACGACTTCGGGAGTGGGTACTTGTCACTCGGGTACCTGCGCCGCCTGCCGCTCGACACGGTCAAGATCGACCGCTCCTTCGTGGCCGGGTTAGGGATGGCGGTCGAGGACCGGGCCGTCGTCGAGGCGGTCACCGCCCTGGCCCATGCCCTCGGTATGCGCGTCACGGCCAAGGGCGTGGAGACCGCGGAGGAACTGGCCCAGGCACGGGCCGTCGGCTGTGACCAGGGGCAGGGTCACTTCTTCGCCGAGCCACTGACGGCGGAGGGAATCACCGCCTTCCTCGCGACAGGCACACCGTCGAGGAGCCCCCGACAGGAATAGGGCTCACACGGTACGCTGAACATCTCGCGTCGCCCCATGCCCCCATACCGCAACGCGCTCCCACCCCAACGCCTCGCGCCCGACTTGGACCCGTCCGCGCTTGGGAAACCGGGAGCCGTCAGCCTCGCGCTGACCGGTGATCCCCGATGATGGATGGTCGTTCGTGACCCGCGCCGGGAGCGGGATACGGCCCTATGCCCTCCCGACCCAGGTACCCTCAGCGAACCGATTTGCGCCCCGGCCGTGCTCGCCCTGATCCTTGCGCCGTGGCACGACCCGCGGACGATTGTCCGACCAGGCGCCTTGCCCCGGCAGCCACTGAGCGGCGGGTCCTTTCGTGACTCGCCCAGGCGGTGAGGCGCGCTTCCATGGGTGGTGACGCTCGACCCATGGGTTGATCCGGACCTCGCGATGAGCAGGTCGGCCGCGCCGGTCGTTCGACCGCAGAGCATGAGAGGCCTGGCCATAACCCTCATTCCGCCCTACGTATGCTGACGGCCCGATAGGTATGTCGCGTCCGGTGCGATTAAGCATCCCGAGTACGCAGTTTGGTCGATGCCATGCCCGGTTTCGCGTCCTAAAGTAGGGTCATTGGTGAGGGGTACCGCGGCCCCGATCCTCCCGACCAGTCGTCCTACCACACGCAACCGAAAGGAACTCGATCACCATGAACTCTCAAGCCCTCGCGTATGCCGCCACGCCGATCGATC
>CADCWH010000327.1 GCA_902806395.1 uncultured Thermomicrobiales bacterium
AGCGCGGCCTCTCGGCCGGCCGGGTCCAGACGGCTGCCCTGCGGATCGTGGTCGAGCGGGAGCGAGAAGTCCAGGATTTCATCCCGGTCGAGTACTGGTCACTCGACGCCGAACTCGCGAAGCGCGGCGTGGTGGCCGGCAAGGCCAATCAGTTGCGGGCCTCGCTCTCGAAGATCGAGGGCAAGAAGGCCGAGCTGAAGACGGAGGAGGAGACCAACGCGGTCCTCGCCGGTCTGGAGGGTGCTGCCTACCGGGTCGGCACCGTCACCCGTCGGGAGACGCGGCGGCGGCCCTCGGCCCCGTTCACGACCAGCACCCTGCAGCAGGAGGCCTCCCGCAAGCTGGGCTACGCCCCGAAGCGGACGATGCAGTTGGCCCAGAACCTCTACGAGGGCGTCGAGCTGGGGGCGGACGGGACGCAGGGTCTGATCACCTATATGAGGACCGACTCGACCAACGTCTCCGGGTCGGCGCAGCAGGCGGCCCGGGCGGTGATCAGCGTCCGGTTCGGGCCGGAGTACGTGCCGGAGCGACCCCCCACCTACGCCAAAAAGAGCAAAGGCGCCCAGGAGGCGCACGAGGCGATCCGGCCGACATCTCCCCGTCGCGACCCGGCGAGCGTCAAGGCATTCTTGTCGGCCCCCCAGTTCAAGCTCTACCAACTCGTCTGGCAGCGGTTCATGGCCAGCCAGATGGCCCCGGCGGTGTTGGACAACACGGGGGTCGATGTCCTGGCCGGACCTGAGGCGCGGCTGACGACCGACGCGGCCCCCTATGT
The DNA here is from genome assembly GCA_902806395.1 of uncultured Thermomicrobiales bacterium. Next base: position 779 of record CADCWH010000327.1, read on the forward strand.
CTTCCGGGCCACCGGATCGGTGGTCAAGTTCCCCGGCTTCATGGCGATCTACCAGGCCGGTCGGGACGACGGCGACCAGGATGAGCTGGACAAGGGGGCATTGCCGGCGGTGGCCGAAGGCGAGGACCTCGACCTGTTGCGCCTGGTGCCGGAGCAGCACTTCACCCAGCCGCCTCCGCGGTTCAGCGAGGCGACGCTGGTCAAGGCGTTGGAGGAGCAGGGAGTCGGGCGGCCGAGCACCTACGCCCCGACGCTGGAGACGCTGAAGTACCGCAACTACGTCACGGTCGAGGAGAAGAAGCTGATCCCGACCGAACTGGGGTTCATCGTCAACGACCAATTGGTCGAGCACTTCCCGGGCCTGTTCGAGATCACCTTCACCTCCCGCCTGGAAGAAGAGTTGGACGAGATCGCCAGCGGCGAGCGCGACTGGGTGCCAACGATGCACCAGTTCTACGGCCCATTCACGGCCACGCTGCAGCGGGCTGAGCAGACGATGGAGAGGATCCGGCCCAAGGACGAGCCGACTGACCAGGTCTGCGAGCAGTGCGGCGAGCCGATGGTCATCAAGCTGGGCAAGTTCGGGCGGTTCCTGGCCTGTTCTGGCTTCCCCAACTGCCGCAACGCCCGACCACTGCTGACCAAGGTCGGTGTCACCTGCCCGACCTGTAAGGAGGGCGAGGTGGTCGAGCGGCGGTCGAAGAAGGGGCGCGTCTTCTACGGTTGTGAGCGGTACCCTGCTTGCGACTTCGTGAGCTGGAACAAGCCGGTCGCCCAGCCATGTCCGCGCTGTGGCTCGTTTATGGTCGAGATCAACCGGCGGGGCGATATCCGCTGCCCCGCTTGCCACCACGGCGGCGAGGCCCTGGCCGAGTCAGCCTAGCCGAAGGACAGGGGCCACGGAGCGGGACCGCACTCGCGAGGGTCGCCGCCCGGTACGCCGCCAAACGTCAGCCGGGGGTGGGGCCGACCGTGGTCCCGCCCTCTCTCGATGCCACCGAACGACTTGGAGGGACCCTACCCCCGTGACGTACCAGCATGACTATCCCCGCCGCGTGCCGATCCACGCCACGACGATCCTGGGGGTGAAGCGGAACAACGAGGTCGCCCTCGCCGGTGACGGCCAGGTGACGGTCGGCGACGTGGTGCTGAAGCACGGGGCGCGGAAGATCCGGACCCTCTACGACGGCCAGGTGCTGGCCGGGTTCGCCGGTGCCGTAGCCGACGCCCTGACCTTGTTCGGCAAGTTCGAGGCCCAACTCAAGGCGTGGGACGGCAACCTGCGGCGGGCCTCGGTCGAGCTGACCAAGGAGTGGCGGACCGACCGCTACCTGCGCCGCCTGGAGGCCCAACTGATCGTGGCCGACCCGGATTCACTGCTGGTCCTTTCCGGCGAAGGGGACGTGATCGAGCCGGACGACGGGATCGTGGCGATCGGGACCGGCGGGCCATACGCGACGGCGGCCGCCAAGGCGCTGCTCGCGGCCACCGACCAGGACGCCCGGACGATCGTCGAGGCGTCAATGCGGATCGCGGCCGAGATGTGCATCTTCACGAACGACCGGTTCACGATCGAGGTCGTGCGGCACGAGGCGGACGAGGGTGACGAGGACGATGACGGTACTAAATCCCAGGGGTCCGACACCGAGGTCGTGATGGTGCTGGACGAGTCGAACGAGTCCGAGGCCGAGTTGCCGTTGCCGTCCGATACGCCGACTCCGGATGACGAGGTCGAAGAAGAGGACGACGACGAAGAGGATGATGAGGACGACCGGACCCGGCGAGAGAATGACTATGAGGACGACGCCGAGC
>CADCWH010000328.1 GCA_902806395.1 uncultured Thermomicrobiales bacterium
ATGAAGTAGAACTGCCCATCTCGATCGAGCAAGAACTCCATCGTCCCGGCGCTCGTGTAACGGGCTGCCTTGGCACCGCGCGACGCCGCTCGGAAGAGGGACTCTCGCGTCCTTCGGGGCAGGCCGGGAGCGGGCGCCTCCTCTACGACCTTCTGGTGACGACGCTGGAGCGAGCAGTCGCGTTCCCCGACAGCCAGGATGTGACCATGGTGGTCCGCCAGGATCTGGACCTCCACGTGGCGGGGGCGATCCAGGAACTTCTCCAAGTAGACCCCGCCATTGCCGAAGGCCGATTCGGCCTCCGCCTGGGCCAAAGGCAGGAGTCGGGTCAGTTCGGAATCGTCCCGGGCAACGCGCATCCCGCGCCCCCCGCCGCCGGCAACCGCCTTGATCAGTACTGGGTAGCCAATCCGCCGGGCGGCCTGGCGGGCTTCCCCAAGGCTGTCGACGGTGCCGGGCGTGCCAGGCAGGAGCGGGACGCCCGCCTCCCGCATCAGGTGACGAGCGCGGGCCTTGTCGCCCATCTGCTCGATGACCTCGGGTCGAGGGCCGATGAACACGATCCCGACCTTGTCGCAGATCTCGGCGAGGTAGGCGTTCTCGGCGAGAAAGCCATAGCCAGGGTGTAAGGCGTCGCACCCTGTTACCAGGGCGGCACTGATGATTGCCGGGATGTCGTTGTAGGACTTGGCGGCGGCCGGTGGCCCGACGCAGACGGCCTCGTCGGCCAGTCGGACGGCCAGCGAGTCACGGTCCGCCTCGCTGTAGGCCACCACGGCAGGCACACCGAGGTCACGGCAGGCCCGAAGCACCCGCAGCGCAATCTCACCCCGATTTGCGATCAGGATCTTCCGAAACACGGTTGCCCCTCGCCGAGATGAATCGACGGACCATCGACCGGGCACATATGAACCGGGCGCGCCGCCTTGGCGTCCCCGAAGGATACCCGACGCACCGGAGAAGACCCGAGGGCCCGGTCAGGATCGTACGCTCAGGCCATGAACAGGCCGCCATCGACCGAGATCACCTGTCCGGTGATGAACGCGGCGCCCGGCGAGAGCAGGAAGGCGACCAGGGCGGCGACGTCGTCCGGGGTCCCGAAGCGGCCCAGGGGCGTCTGCTTGAGGAGGTGTTCCTGGGCATCGGTCGGTAGTGATGCCGTCATCCGGGTCTCGATGAAGCCCGGTGCCACGGCGTTGACGGTGATCCCGCGGGAGCCCACTTCCTTGGCCAACGATTTGGTGAAGCCCACGAGGCCCGCCTTGGCCGCCGCATAATTCGACTGCCCGGCGTTGCCAACCAGGCCAACGACCGAGGAGAGGTTGACGATTCGTCCCGACCGCTGCCGCAACATCGGCCGGATGGCCGCCTTGCTGCAAAGGAACGTTCCCTTCAGGTTCGTCGTCATCACGCTGTCCCAGTCGTCCTCAGTCATTCGCATCAGCAGGGTGTCACGGGTGATCCCTGCGTTATTCACCAGGGCGTCGATGCGGCCGAAGCGAGCCAGCGTGGCCTCGACGCCCTGTCCCGCCCCGTCGGCGGTCGCAACGTCGGCCGCCATCAGTTCGATCCTGGCCCCGGTCGCGGCGAGCCGCTCTGTCGCCTTCCCGGCGGCAGCGACATCCGATCTATAGGTGAGCATCAGGTCCCAGCCCACCGTGGCGAGGGCCTCAGCGATCGCCAACCCGATCCCTCTAGTGCCTCCGGTGACCAGAGCCACGCCAGCGGCCGGAGCCCGTTCGGGGGACGATGTCTGTCCGGCGGACTGCGTCTCGTCGCTGGTCATCGTCCTACTCCTGTGCTGAAGGGGGATCCGCCCGGGCGCCACACGATCGCTGCCTGCTCAGCCCGGAAGCGTCACGGCCTCGGTGGAACGTTGCCGTTCGACTCCAGCCGTCCCCCACCGCACCAGACTCGACGCCCAGGAGAGGCCGCCGCCGAAGGCCACGAACACGAGGTTGTCACCTTCCGCGACCTTCCCCGCGGCGACCGCCTCAGTCAAGGCGATCGGTACCGAGGCGGCCGAGGTATTGCCGTAGCGGTCGATGTTGCTCCAGACCCGTTGGCTGGGCAAGGCGAGGGTCCGAGCGGCGGCGTCGATGATCCGCTGGTTCGCCTGGTGGGGGATCAGCATGTCGACATCGTCGAGGGAAAGTCCTGCCTTCTCGACCACCTGCCGGGCCGCGTCGCCCATCACCTTGACCGCGAAGCGGAACACTTCGTTGCCCTGCATGAGCATCGCGGGGTGGGTATCGAGGCGGGGCCGAGGGCCGAGGATCGTTGCGGTCGGGTCGTCCCCGGCCGGGCCGTCGTCCCAGGTCCAACCGGGGACATACAATGCCTGAACGCCAGATCCATCGGCCCCCAGGACGGACGCCAACTCGCCCCGGGGCTCGTCGGTTGCCTCGAGGACCACGGCACCGGCGCCATCGCCGAACAGCACGCAGGTGGAGCGGTCCGTGTAATCGATGAAGCGGGTCTGAGTATCGACCCCCACCACCAGGACCGTGCGATACATCCCGGATCGAATGAAGCTGGTCGCGCAGGACAAGGCGTAGACGAAACCCGCGCAGGCCGCGTTGAGGTCAAACGCCGCGGCCGTACTCCCCAGCTCCGCCTGGATCATGCACGCCTGGGAGGCGAGAAATAGGTCTGGAGTGAAGGTGGCCGTGATGATCAGATCGATGTCGGTCGAGGTCCGGTCCGCCCGGGATAGCGCGTCACGTGAGGCGGCGACGGCCAAGGTCGTGTTGGTGTCACCGGGGCCGGCAATGCGGCGCTCGCGGATGCCGGTCCGGCTGACGATCCACTCGTCTGACGTGTCGACCAACGCCTCGAGATCGGCATTGGTCAGCACCCGTTCCGGGACCGCCATCCCCCAACCGGTGATCGCCGCGTAGCGCATCCCCAACCTTCTTTTCGGTCCTGGCTCTCGCCGCGCGATCGGCAGACGTAGCCGTCACCGGGCCAGGTCCCGCGCGTCTACGGTCGGTCGGCTTCGCGTCTGACTCGACGGCGGGCCTTGCTCCTGGCAGGCGCCGCACGTTCGCCGGCTTGCCTTACGAGGTGCTGCGACCCCGGGTCTCGATCTCGATGACCTGTCGGCCGTTGTAGACGCCGCAACTCGGGCAGACGTGATGTGAACGACGCGGCTCCCCACAATTCGGGCAGGCGATCAGTTGGGGGACCTTGAGGAAGTGGTACCGGCGACGATTCCCCTGCCGGTGGCGGCTGATCCGTTGCTTCGGCAATGCGCCCATGGTGTCGTCTCCCGTGGTTGGCGTCGTGCGCCTGGTGTCACCCGCTCCGGGCGACGTCGCGGCCTGTGGTGGCTGCCGTGCGGCCGATCGCTCGTGTTCCCGATCTCAATTCCCGTCGAGTAGGGCGCCCAGCCGGGCGAGCCGTTCGTCGATCTCTGACTCATCGTGGGCGAGGGGCGCTGGACCCGGGCAGTCGTCTCCGCAATCGGGTCGCATCGGTAAGCTCAGGATCACGTGTTGCCGGATCGCCTCACCGAGGTCGAGTTCATGCAACTCGTTGATCTCGAACAATTCCTCGACCTCTTCCTCCGTCCGGTCCACTTTGACGTGACGGCCGGTCTGGACGTCGACCGTCTGCCGGTACTCCTCATCGAATCGAGTCCGGAACGTTTCGACATACGTCCGCAGGCAACGGACGCAGTCCATGTGGACCTGGCCTTCGAGCCGGACCGACGCCAGGATCACATCGCTGAGCCGGGTCAGCCGGACCGTGCCCCCGAGCCGGGCGGCCTGGAGGTCGTCGGCGAGCGTGAAGGCATCGAGCCGAATGTCGTAGTCGCGAGTGCCCCCGACAGCGTCCTGGAGCAACCCGGCGACGTTGATCGTCGTCTCGTTGACCAGTCCCTGTGATTCGGGGCGTCCTCTTCCCATGGTAGTACCGACCAGTCGAGGGGTTCGCCGTCGCCGGCCCGACCCGCACGGAGAGCGCCGACCGAAGTCGGCGCATCCGCAGAAGTATAGGGAGTGGGCGAGGGACCGTCAATCCAGTGTATGGCCTGTGATGACGTCCGCGAAATGCCACCTCCACCGGTCCACGATGGACCATACCCTACCCGGGGGATACCGGCGACGAGAGCACGTCGGCCCTTTCCTGTCGCCCCCATCGACAGTTGGCTCTACGCCTCGGCTAACGACATGGTAGGAGTCGGGACGCCTCGCCACCATCGCGACCTGACTGCCGTGCCGAGAGGACATCCACGTGAGCCAATCTCAGGTCGTGTACGGCCGTGTACCTGAGCTCCTTCATCGGCCAGACTCGGCGGAAATGGGCGTCGAGATCTCAGCGCGCTTCGGTCCGAACCGGATCGATCCTCATTCTCTGTCGAGTTCGGAACTGTCGCCGTTTCTTCATGCGGGATCCCTTACCGAAGGTCGAATCAGTCTGCTCGGCGCCGCACGAAGCGACCAACGAACCGTTTGAGGATGTGGAATACCGGTGGTGGGAGCCCCTTCTCGGTATCGATAACGAAGATCACGATGCAGCGCTGATAAGAAGTGAAAAGCC
>CADCWH010000329.1 GCA_902806395.1 uncultured Thermomicrobiales bacterium
TCGACGCGGTCGCCCTGCTGATCATCGGGCGCGAACTCGGGGTGGAGGTCGAGGAGATCAGTCGCTACCTGGCCCCCCGGCGCTACCTGGGACGCCGGACGGCGACGGGCGGACCGGAGACCGCCGCGACCCGCGCCGCCCTGGACCAGGACCGCCTACGCTTGGGTGAGGACACCCACTGGCTGGACGACACCGTTGCCGGTCGCCGGGAGGCGGAAGCCCGGCTCGACGCCCTGGTTGGCGAAGTCTTGGCCGAGGCCGAGCAGGGCGGACGCTACTGACCGGCGGGACACGGGCCCGGCTCAGGGGGTGCTTCCCCCGATCCCCACGGCGGTCGGTTGAAATCGACCAGGGCCGAGACCGCCTGGGCGGTCACCCACGAGCGCCAGATGGCGTCGTACGGGGTCGGCCAACCGCCGTCCGGCATCTGTTCGTCACGGAGGCGATCGAGCTGGGCGCTGACCAGGGCTGGCGGTAGAAGGGCGACGAGCGGTCCGGTCGCTGGGCCGGTGTGCTGGAAGAAGTGGACCGCGTCGTCGTAGGTGCCCTCCCTGGCCATCGCCTCTATCCGGGCAGCGCAGGCCGCGAGGTACTCGTCCCGCGTGGGGTGGTCCATCCAGGGAACGTAGTCGACATAGGGCAATAGGTCGTAGAACGACGCGGTCGGGATGGCCTCCGGTGTGGCCATCGCGTCGAACAGGGCGCGGGTCCGCGCGAAGGTCTGGGGCAGTTCCAGACCGAGTCGGGTCGCTTGGCCGACCAGACTCAGGGCGGGATTCAGGGCGGGGAAAGTCCATCCCGCGAACCAGGGTGCCATTGGGGCCTGGGTCACGGCGGTGGAGAAGCGCCAGCCGCCATCTTCGTCCTGGTCTGCGGCAATCCAGGCGGCGAGCCGGGCGACCACCGGGTCCGACGGCGCGACGCCGGTCGCGAGCATCACGGTGAGGGCAAGCGAGGTGGCGAAGGGGTTGCTCTCCGGTGCGGTGATGTCGGGCTCCAGGCGGTGTCCGAAGCCGCCGTCCGGGTTCTGGTAGGCGGCCAGGGCGGTCAGGACGCCTGCTCGGTCTTGCCCGCGACCGCAGGCGACGGCGGCCCAGGCGGCATCGACGGGCCGGCCGTAGGTCGTCAGGAAGGCGAGGGCGCGGTCGATCGGGTCAGCACCGTCATGGTGTCCAGTGGTTGGCATGGTCATCATCTCCAGGGTCATACGGGGGCTTAGAGGTCGTTGTGGGTGTGGCCCGGTCGACACCGTCCCATTGGGCGGGGATGACAGGTCAGAACGCTGGTGCCAGGGTCACCGAAACGCTCGGATCGATGTGCTTGGGAGGCCGGGGCATCGTCGGGTTCCGGCCACCAGTCCTCTTCCGATGACGGATCAATCCGCCCCTGACGGTCGGTGGTCAGGGAGACCCGGGAGATGACCTGGTCACCATCTGTCGGGCGATCGATCACGGTTTATCAGGGACCGGGTAGTGGGCCCTAATCACCGCGACGTTTGACCAGATGGTGATCCGCTCCCGAGCCCGTGTCCATTCTCCTGCGAGGTGTTCCGGGCACCTGACTCGTCACGATCGCCTAGGGCGGCCCTGAACCGCCCGTCCAGCACTTCGTTGTTCGTGTCGTCGCGCACGCTGTGCCTTTCGTCGCCGGGTCGGCCCACTGGCTGCCGGATGTTCCTCTCTCCCTCTCCGTTCCGGCCCGTCCACTTGCCGGTCCACACATCATCGGATCGAGACGGTGACCACGGGGTGTCACCGTTTCTCGGCCTCCCCCGTTGAAACGGCGTACAGGCGCAATGTCGCCTCGGCCCGGGCGACCACGAGGTCGCGCAGGTCGTCCGGTGCGAGGACGAGGGCGTCCGTGCCCATGGCGAGGATCTCCCGGGCATAGTAGGGGAGTTCGTCCGGCGGACAGCGAAACCGGAGGCGCCAGGCATGCGGTGCGACCCGCTCGTAGGCCGACTCGTCGAGGCCGAGACCCTCGGCCTGGCGGCGACCCCGGTAGGAAAGATGGATCACGACCTCCGGGTGCCCGGGATGGTCGTAGGCGAGGCGTCCCCGCGCAGCCCGGAGGAGAGCCTCGGCTGCCCCGTCCGGCGGGGGGATGGTGACGACCGCCGAGAACCGGTCGAGCCGGTACCGACGTTCCTCCCCGGCAGCCATGGACACCGCATGGCAGTACCAGCGACCTTCGGCCCCGACCAGGCGGCGGGGGAGGAGAAGGTGGGTGGCGACGCGACGGGCCGAGGCGTAGGTCGCGCGGACCCAGAGCCGTTCCCGGATCGCCTTCCGCAGGTCGTTGAAGTGTTCGGTGCCGGGGGCATCGCCGGTGGTCGGGGCGGCGAGGGAGACCGATGCCAACTCGTGGTCGGCGAGGGCGAGCGTCCCGGGCGACATCGCCGCCCGGAGCTTCTCGATGACGCTGCGGCACTCCTGGCCGAAGGGGTCGCGGGTGTCCGGGCCGAGGGCCTGAAAAGCCAGGAAGGTGACCGCCGCCTCGGCCGGCGTCAGGCGCGGGGCGGGTAGCCCGTAGCCCTCGGCCAAGGAATATCCACCGCCGGGTCCGTGGGTCGCCACGATCGGGACGCCGATCTGACCGAGCGCGTCGATGTCGCGCAGGATCGTGCGACGAGAGACCTCGAACCGCTTCGCCAGAGCGGCGGCCGTCTCGGGCCCGCCGCCGAGGACGAGGGTGATCCCGGTCAATCTGGCGCTCCTCGACATCGCGTTCCCCCGCTGCCCTAGCGCGTCGCGAACCCCGCGATCGGGGTCAGGACACTTGTCACGTCACGTATACTTTAGGGGACCGGCGGGGACTGAATCGGGACGCGAGGGCGCGTCTCCAGGCCCCATCGTAGGAGCGATCACCACGAGTACACACGGACGATCTGACGAGAAGAGCCTGGCGACGACCGACGAGACGGCCGTGAGCCCCGCGACCCTGGCCCCCCGATTTTGGACCGAGCGGCCGGTGAGCGTCCGAGACGACACCCGCTACGGTGGCGAGCCTGGCGCCGGGGACGAACCGGGTGACGAAGAGGTCCCGTACGAGGACCGATTCGGAGAAGATCACGGGGAAGAGGACGAGGACGGAGAGCTGCACGTCGTCCCGTTGACGCGTCCCTTCCCGACCGCCCGGCCGACCGAACAGGCCCTGTTGATCGCGGTCGATGTCCAGTCCCGCGACAAGGTCTGGGAGACGACAGACACCCTGGAAGAATTGGCCCGCCTGGCCGAGACGGTCGACGTCGAGGTCGTCGGGTCCGTGACGCAGCGGCTGCGGCACCCCATCGCGGGTACCTATTTCGGCAAGGGCAAGCTCGGGGAGGTCATCGCACTGCGCGAGGGTCTCGGCTACGACATGGTGCTGGTCGACTCTGAGTTGACCCCCGCCCAGCAGCGCAATCTGGAACAGGCCCTCGACGTCAAGGTGATCGACCGGACCGCCCTGATCCTCGATGTCTTCGCCCGCAGGGCGCAGACCCACGAGGGGCGCCTCCAGGTCGAACTGGCCCAATTGCAATACCGGCTGCCGAGGCTGACCCGAATGTGGACCCACCTCTCGCGTCAGGGAGTCGGGGGCGTGGGGCTGCGCGGACCCGGAGAGACGCAGTTGGAGGCCGACCGTCGGGAGGTCAACTCCCGGATCGCCCACCTGAAGAAGGAACTCCAGACGGTCCACACCCACCGCGAGTTGCATCGTGACCGTCGCCGCCACAACCAGACCCCGGTCGTGGCCCTGGTCGGGTACACCAACGCCGGCAAGAGCACCCTGCTCAACGCCCTGACGGGAGCGGGGGTGATGGCCGAGGACAAGCTGTTCGCCACGCTCGACCCGACCACCCGACGGGGGAGCCTGCCGAGCGGTCGTGACGTGCTGCTGACCGATACGGTCGGGTTCATCAACAACCTGCCCACCCTGCTGATCGCCGCGTTCCGAGCCACCTTGGAGGAGATCAACGAGGCGACCGTGTTGGTCCACGTCCTCGATGTCACCCACGCCAACGCCTTCGAGCAGGCCGAGACAGTCCAACAAGTTTTGGAGGAACTCGGCGCCGACGACGTCCCGACCGTCGTGGCCCTGAACAAGGTCGATGCCCTCGATGACGACGACCACGAGCGCTACCGGGCCATCGCGGCCACGCTCGCGACGGGCTCCCGGGCGGTCGTGCCGATCTCGGCCCATGATGGGCGGGGAATCGCCGACCTACTCGCGGCCGTCGAGGCGACGCTGGAAGAGACGGTCGGGTTCGTGCCGGTCTTGCTCAGGGTGCCATTCGAGCGTGGCGACCTGGTCGAGCGGTTCCACCGCGTCGGACGGGTCCAGGCGACGCGCCATGATGAGGCCGGCACCGAGGTCGAGGGCTTGCTGCCGGAGACGTTGGTCGGGCAGTTCACTCCCTTCATCACGGCCCGGTCGAGCGACGCGGCCATCGGACCCTTAGCTGCCGGGAACGAAGCCGATACGGCCGATGCGATCCCCGCCCTCGCTCTCTCGAGTGATGAGGTCGTGCCAGCCGAATCCGAAGATACGGCGCACCCCGCCGCCTGATCTCCCATGGTGTCGACGCGCCCTACCCGTCCTGGCCAGTTGCCAGGACGGGTAGGGCGCGTCCGCGGTCGGCTCGGCCGGTGATGTCGTCTCCCGGTACGGGTCGGTCGCGAGGTCGTGCGTCGCCCCGGCCAGTGGTCAGGTGCGTCGTCTCGTGACAGCACGTTAGGAAGAAGGTCCGCAATGGCGCGGGGCAAGTGCCCCGCGCATATCGTCGTGCGTGGATTCCCGTTATAGTGGGAATCGCGGGACCGTGAACACGACGCAGAGGGACGGGTTGATGGCGGAGACGCTCGGGGCGAGGCTGGCCGGGATCCGGAAGGCGCATGACCTCGACCTGGCGATGGTCTGTTCCGATGGTGTCGTGCTCGGTGTGGACGCTCGGGCGGAGATCGGCGCGATCCGGGTAGGACAGACCGCGAGCGACCTGGTGCTCCTGATGCGGGCGATCGGGGCCGAGATGAACCAGGGGAGCCTGCGGATGGGAATCCTGGAATTCGAGGGTGGGACCCTGGTCGTGACGCACCTGCCCTCCGGGGAAGATTTGCTCCTGCTCAGTGCCGACACCCTGAATGTCGGTCGGGTACGGATGGCGGCGCGCCAATTTCGTGAGTCGTATGAGCGATCGGGGGTACCAGGCTGACCGCGCCGGGGAGTGGGTTCGGGACGAGCGATGCGAATCGGGGATTCGGGAGAGTGCGGTCGGTGGTAATGACGACGGGACGCGATAACCTACGGACCTACCGGGAGGCGGGCGTCGATATCGACCTCGCCGCCGATGCCGTCGCTCGCATCGCTGACCGGGCCCGACGGGCATTTGGGAACCCCGTCGAACCTACCGCTGCGGGGTCGTCGGGCATCGGCCACTTCGGCGGCGTCTTCCGGTTGCCAGGAGACCCCGTCCGGACCTTGGTCGCAAGTGCCGACGGGGTGGGGACCAAGCTGAAGCTGGCATTCGCGTTGGGCGGTGACGCCCATGCGGGGATCGGTCGGGATCTGGTCAACCACTGTGCCAACGATCTCCTGGCGATGGGGGCGACGCCGCTGTTCTTCCTCGATTACGTGGCGATGGGGAAGTTGGACGCGGCGGTCGTGGACGCGGTGGTCGGCGGGATGATCGATGCCTGCCAAGAGAATGGCCTCGTCCTGCTCGGTGGCGAGACGGCTGAGATGCCCGGGCTGTACGCCCCCGGCGAGTACGACGTGGCGGGATTCATCGTCGGCGAGGTGCCCGGCGGCGAAGTGATTGATGGCTCGGCCGTCGAGGCAGGTGACCTGCTGATCGGCCTGCCGAGCGATGGCCTGCACACGAATGGGTATAGCTTGGCCCGTCGTGTGATCGGGCTCGTCGGCGAACCCAACCACGACCGGGAGATTCTGGCGACCCCCTTGCCGGGCGGTGAAGGACGCTCGCTCGGCGAGGCCCTGATGGCGCCGCACCGGACCTATGCGGCTGAGGTGCGCCCGCTGCTGGGGCGCGGCTGGGTGCGGGGCATGGCCCACGTCACCGGGGGCGGATTGCCCGGCAACGTGCCGCGGATGCTGCCCGCCGGCCTGGCGGCAGCGTTTGAGCCCGACCGCTGGGATCCTGGAACCCTCATTCACCACCTCGTCGAGAAGGGGAACATCGCGCCGGAGGAGGCGGCCCGCGCGTTCAACATGGGCATCGGGTTTGTCCTGGCCATTCCGGCCAGCGTCGAATCGGCTGTCCTCGCGGCCATCCCCACCGCCCGACGGATCGGGTCGGTCGTCGCGGCTGACCAGGATGACCAGGCACCGACGAAGGTATGGGGGATGCCCCAATGGCAACAGGACCCATGATTGACCCACGGACTCCCCCCGAGGACCTTGACGAGGACACCGGTGCGGACGAGGGCGTCTCGCGCCAGATCCGGCAGACCGGCGGACCACCGAAGCGCCCTGAGTCACGGAGGAGGTTCGATCCTAACCTCACCGACATGGTGATCGATGAGGTGACCAGCACCGGCATCACCGACGTACTGGGGCGGCTGGTGCGCGACACCCGGGCCAGCAGCGGCATGGTCATCGACCGTGCCGGCCAGATCATCGCCTTCAACGGTCAGGAGTACCGGGGGGAGATGATGATGCTCGGTGCCCTGATCGCCGGCACCTACGCCTCGACCCGGGAAATGGCGAAGATCCTGCACGAAGAGCACTTTCGAATGCTGCTCCAGGAGGGATCCAAGGAGAAGATCTTCACCGAGGCGGTGGGCGACCACTGGTTGGTATCGGTGATCTTCGACCGCCATACCCATCTCGGTCTGGTCAAGGTGCTGAGCAACCGGGCGACCTTGGACCTCAGCCAGATCCTGGATCGGGCCATCGAGTCCAACCGCAATCGTCCTCGTGAAATGGACGCGGGCCTCGCCCGGATCACCCGGGACACCATCGACTTGTTGTTCCGGAAAGAGGACGCCTGAGGGCCGACGCCGCCGGGTTCTGCCACCCATCGCCGGGCTCGCGGCCCGACGCGCTGACGAGAGGATGCAATGGCCCTGATCAATGTCGCCGCCCGTGAGATCCACGGGAAGATCGTCTATTACGGGCCTGGCCTGTGCGGGAAGACGACGAACCTCCAGTACATCCACGGCCAGATCCCCGAGGCCACGAAGGGTGATCTCCTCTCGATCGCCACGGAGACCGAGCGGACCCTGTTCTTCGATTTCCTGCCGCTCGACCTTGGCAAGGTCCACGGCTTCACCATCCGGTTCCACCTCTATACCGTCCCCGGCCAAGTCCTCTACGAACGGACTCGGGTGGCGGTCTTGAACGGCGCAGACGGTGTGGTATTCGTCGCCGACGCCCGCCGCGAGCGCCTACAGGACAATCTCCAGAGCCTGCGGGAACTGGCCCAGAACGTCAGCAACCAGGGCAAGCGGTTCCTCGACTACCCCTTGGTGATGCAATACAACAAGATGGATTTGCCCGAAGCCCTGCCGGTGCCGGTACTGGACCGCTATCTGAACACTATCCGGGTGCCCCGGTTCGAGGCCGCGGCGGTGAACGGCGTTGGAGTCTTCGAGACGCTCCGGGCCATCTGCAAGCTGGTCACCAACAAGCTCTGATCGCGACCCAAGACCGGGAGCATCCCCGGGGAGCGAGCACCGTCTATACAACTTGTGCCAAGGGCGGGTGACCCTATCGTGCCGTGGTAGCGACCCCAGATGATCGCCGGGGGGCCGATTGTCCGGGGTCATCCAGTCTCGTCTCGCGTTCGCCGGTCCCACCCGGTGAACGCGATCTGGGCACCGTCTCTAGGCATGAGCAGCCCTATCCCGCGCGCGTCACACCAATCCGTGATCCACGGCGAATCGGGTCGCCGCCGCTCGGGAATTGACATCGAGCTTGGCATAGATCCGCTGGACATGGGCGTCAACGGTGCGGCGGCTCAAGAAGATCCGCTCGGCGATCTGCGCGTTGGTCATCCCGGTCGCCACTAGCCTCAGCACCTCGGCCTCGCGCTCCGACAGCCCGCGTGGTGGCGCAGGGGCCAGCGGTGGATGTTCTTCCACCTCTTCCGCTTCTTCTGCCTCCTCCGCCATGGCCTCGGTGAGCACCTGTTCGATGGCCATTGCCCGTCCCTCGGCCCACGACGCCGAGATGGTCTCGGCATCGAGCCGCGCACGGACCCCGTTCACGACCTGTTCATGAAGGGTGCGGTCGGGTCGATAGGTGTAGACACCAATGCCGACGGTCTCGCGCAGGCGCTCCGCGGCACCCAAGAGCATGGCCGCCCGTGAACCCTGGTCCCGTTCCAACGCCACCGCGGCGAGCCCGTCCAGACAGTACGCGATGTTGGCGTAGTCACCGACCTCGCGGGAGAACGTCAGCACTTCCCGGAAGAGGGCTCCCGCGCGGGAATAGTCACCCGCGGCTCGGGCGAGGGCCGACTGGTTATAGAGGGCGATATATCGGCTGAACCGGTCTCCCGCTTGGAGCGCTAGGGCCAGTCCCTCGTCCAGGAGCGCCCGCGCCCCGGCCTGATCCCCCCGACCGAGCGTGATCATCCCGAGCGCATTGACCGAAAGCGCCGCCCAGAACAGCAACCCCGCCTGTCGCGAGCGTTCCGCGCTCTCCGGCAGGTAGCGTTCGGCGCGCTCGGCATCACGCCGTGCCATCGCCAGCAAGCCAAGGGTCAGCCCGGCAAATATCGCGCCGACGGTGTCCCCGGCATCCTCGAAGAGCACGTAGCTTTCAGTGGAGCGATCATCCGTGGCGGCGAAGTCCCCTTGGCCTAGCGCCATCGCGCCACAGACGGCGAGCGCCTTCGCCCGTCCGAGCGGTGACGATCCTGACCGGGAGGCGAGGATCGCTTCTGTCCACCGACGCCCCTCGGCATGGTATCCACGGATCCACCAGAACGCGCGCAGGTCGAAGGCGAGCCGGGCGGCGGCATCGGCGTCCCCGACCGTCTGGAGCCAGGAGAGGGTCGCCCGCAGGTTGGCGTGCTCCGCCTCCAGCTCCTCCAGCCTCTCCACCTGGCGGCCCCCCTCCAGGTCTGCCTCGGCGGCCTGGCCGAGTGACAGGTAGTACTCCGCGTGTCGGGTCCGAACCGACTGGGTCTCGCCACTGTCCTCGAGCGAGCGGGACGCGAATTGCTGGATGGGTTCGAGCATCCGATACCGGATCTGGTCGCGTCGCTCGGCCAGCACCATCGACTGCTCCACGAGGTTCGACAGCAGGCCGAATACATCTCCGGAAGCAATGTCTCCGCCCGGACCGACGGCCTCCGCCGCCTCGAGCGTCCAGCCACCCACGAACACTGAGAGCCGCTTGAACAGCTCACGCTCCTCGTGGGCGAGCAGGTCGTAACTCCACCTGATGGTGCTCTCGATCGTCCGCTGTCGACTCGGCAGATCCCTGGCGCCACCCGTCAGCAGCGGCAGGACGGAGTCGAGCCGGCCCAGCATCTCGGTCGGGCCCATGACCCGGAGTCTCGCCGCCGCCAGTTCGATGGCCAGTGGCAAGCCGTCGAGTCGGCGGCAGATCGTGGCCACCGCGGCGACGTTTGACCGTCCGAGCGTGAAGTCGGGAACGATCGTTCGCGCCCGTTCCACGAAGAGGTTCACCGCGGGGTTTTCCGCTACCTCCCATGTCTCGGGAACGCGCGTCAAGGCAGGCGTCTCGAGCGGTCGAACTGGGTATTCGCGTTCCCCGCGCAGCCGCAGGGGTGCCCTGCTCGTCGCCAGCACACCGACGTTCGTCGCCGACGCGACCAACGTCGCCACGGTGGGGGCAGCGTCCAGCACGTGCTCGAAGTTGTCCAGCACGAGGAGCATCCGGCGCTCCCGCAGGTAGGACCGGAGCGCATCCGCCGTATCCTGGCTGGCAGAATCTTTAAGTCCCAGCGAACGCGCGATGGTCGGCAGGACCGATCCGGCGTCAGCGAGCGTGGCGAGACGAACGAACGCGACCCCGTCGGGGAAGAGGGGGGAGAGTTCCTCCGCCGCCCGTACGGCGAGACTCGTCTTTCCCACGCCACCGGGGCCGGTCAGTGTGACGAGGTTCACTCCCGCCTGGAAGAGGCCTACTAGCGCCTCCAGGTCCCTCTCACGGCCAATGAGGGCGGTCGGTAACGAGGGGGGCCGCACGGCAGCGGGAGGCGCCTGCGATGGGGCCTCCACCAGCACGAGCCGACTCTTCAGCGTGCCCTCGAGATCGGCGCGCTGCTCCTCGGTCAGCCCGAGTGCGTCGGACAGCGACCGCACGGTGTGAGGATATGGGTGCCGACTCCTCCCGCGCTCGATCGCCGCCACTGCGGTGGTGGCCAGCCCGGCCCGTTCCGCCAACCGCTCCTGCGTGAGCCCGGCTGACTGGCGTAGCAGCCTCAGCCGTTCCCCGAACGTACTTTCCGACGCTCCCATCCCGACCTTCCTGGCCCACCACACCCCAAGTCCAGCCGCGAAATGATACCAGCGCGGCATGGTGCACCAATGGTGTGGACACGCCCCGTCGGCCCACCGTGAGGGTAAGTCTGAGGATGGCGTGAGTGTTCCCGGCTCTCGCGTGGCGGCATGATCGAGACAGATCACCTGGCCGACGAGATCTGACGGCCCGGTGGCGGAGCAGGAAGGAGAGACGGGATGGAGGAGGCACGGTACCGAGCGGGGCGGGAGGTCAACGGGATTTCCGTTCGGCCCGGCCGGTCCAAGGAGGATTCGGTGCGGTTGTTGGTGACGGGCGAGGAGACCCAGGGTCGGTTCGCCGTCATCGAGACACGGGAGCGAAGAGGCCAAGAGCCTCCCCTCCACGCCCATGGGCGCGAGGACGAGCTTGTCCACGTGCTGGAGGGTGAGGTGACGTTCCACAAGGATGGACAGCGGCTGGCATGTCCTGCCGGGACGAGCGTGCTGTTGCCCGCGGGGAGCGAGCACACCTACCGGGTGGAGTCCCAGGAAGCACGGTTGCTGGTGGTCCTGGCACCGCCGGGCCTGGAGGGACTCTACAGCGAGCTCCGTGGTGACGGTGAGTCGCCCGACGCGGAGCGACTGATAACGGCCTCGGCTCGATATGGGGTCGAGATCATGGGGCCAGCGCCGACTGATGATCGAGCCAGTGACTTCGACGTCACGGACCAAAGGGGGTGATCGCCACGACGTACGGGGACAAGGACGGATGAGCGAGCCAAAACACCGACACCGATCGTTCGATCGCCCGACACCAGAGAAAGGTCAGACATCGTGAAGAATCGGATCACTACCCTGTTCGCCGTGGGAGCCATGGCGCTGGCCGTGGGGGTTGGTTCTGCGTCCGCCCACTACTGCACCCCGGTCAACAAAGCCGATGGTGCTGGTTCCGTGGGGACCTATAACATCGCGACTGGACAGTTCACACCGAGCAAGCGTCTGATGTCCGGCTTCAACATGGACACCGGCCGGGTGAACGGCGCTTTCGTCACCTTCACCGACGGCAGCTTCTCCTACGATCTCTTCATGCATCAACTCTTGCCCGACGGTGCACTCGCCGCGGGGCCGGGCGGAGACGACCAGTGCGACGGCCAGGGAGTGGACGACGCCTTGTCCTGTCTCGGCATCCCGCACTAAGGGGCGATCGGCACCGGGCGACTCACCCCACACCTGACCCGGACGGGCGTGACGTCGTCTCGATCCCGCGACCTAACGACCCGCCGCACCGAGAGTGCGGCGGGTCGTCGTGTTGTCAGGTGATTTGCCGCGAAGAGGTGCCCAGGTGGGCCTCGCCCCCTGATGTCTTGCTCCGGATGGTCAATCCGGCACGAGTCGCCGCGAAACCTAGACCGCCCGGCCCGCGTTGAAGACTGTGACAGGGGAGTTGTCCCTGCTACAGGGTGCCGGGTCACCAGTGCGGTGTGACCGGCTCGCGATCGGGAATGGACCATGGAACGGTTCGCGGTATCGCGGGGCCTCGTCGTCGCGGTCATCATCTTCGCGGTCACCTTGCTTGGTATGGCATCTCCGGGCCAGGCGCGGGCGGCCCAGAGCGACGGCGCCCGGCTCACGATCCACAATCGGATCTGCCCGGCGGGCTTCACCGGGCCGGACTACTACGGGACGTGTCACGACACGGCTCCCAATCCTGGCCTGCCCTTCACACTGAGCGGGCCGGAAGTTGGGGAGGCCACGACGGACGCCAGCGGCAACGTCGATTTCGTCGGCCTCACGGCGGGCACCTACACGGTGAGCGGTGGGGTGCCGGGCGAATTCGCCGAGGTCACCTACTTCTGCGCCAGGCGCGCCACACCCTCGGTCGCCTTTCCCTTCTCGGTGGTGCCGACGGGGATCTCCGTCACGCTCGGCGCGACCGACGACGTGGTCTGCGACTGGTACAACTCGCCGATCGACCTGAGTGGCCTGCCGACGGCGACCCCTCCAGTCGAGGCGGCGACCTTGACGGTCTACGCGGCGATCTGCCCGGTCGACTTCACCGGCGAAAGCTACTTCGACGAGTGCTTCGACCGGTCCGCCGAGGCGGCCTCGGTGGTCTTCCTGCTGAGCGCGGGCGGTGTGGCGCTCACCGAGCAGGCCGTCGATGACAGCGGGCACGCGCGGTTCAACGGCGTCCAGCCGGGCACCTACATCCTGAGCGACAGCGTGCCGGGCGACTTCCTGGATGGCCGGTTCGTCTACTGCACGTTCGATGGCGGCAATCCCGTCACCTACGACCTGCCATACACGGAGAACGCGATCGAGATCACTATCCGGGCCGGCGAAGCGGTGGCTTGCGACTGGTACATCGAGCCGGCCGACCAGGGAGTGGTCCCGACCGCGACTGCCCGGCCGGCTAGGCCGACCGCGACCACCGGGGCGGTGGTAGGGCTGCCGAACACCGGCAGTGGTGGGTCCGCATCCGGTGGATTCATTGGTGGGTCAACGACCGCGTGGCTGGCGATCGCCGGACTGGCGATGATCGGGACGTTCGGGTTGACCGTTGCCGGTCGGTACCGGATGCAACCTGCACGCCGGGGCGGTACCATGCGGGAATAACGCGCGCCGGGTCCCGGGGAGGCGTGAGGTTCCCCGGGCGGGCCGGGCGCGGCGGGCGTGCGGCCGGAGGTCCCGTAGACACCTCCGGCCGGGCGCGTCTGCCCGGAGGGACCCATGGACATCGGAGTCGACCCGCGCGAGGGACACTTTCAGGCGGTCGCCGCCGCGCCGGGACGGGCGAGAGATCGCGCGCCCCGGCGATCGCGTGTCCGGATTCGGCCGCCCCGCGCCTCCCGCCAGGTCATCGGCGGCGCGCGACGGGGGATCAGGGCCGTCCCGGCTTGGATGTATCGGGGGTATAACCAGGCTGGTGCCGGTGACCTGGCGGCGGCGATCGCCTTCAATGCCTTGGTTGCCCTCGTGCCGACGGCACTGCTGCTGGTGTTCCTGGCGGGCTTGCTGTTCCGCGACGACCGGGTCCTCCAGACCGCGATCCTGGCCACCCTCTGGGCCCTACCCGGTGAGTCAGCGCGCGACGCGCTGGCCGGCGTGCTCCACGCCAAGCGGAACACGGGCTTGTTCGGGATCCTGAGCGTGGTCGGGTTCGCCTGGATCGGCGTCAACTTCGTCGCCAGCCTGGGTCGGGGAATGAACCGGATCTACGGCGTGCCAAACCGCCGCTACGTGCACGAGCGACTGCGCGGCTTCGTCGTGATCGTCCTGTTCTCGTTCTTACTGGCTTTCGCGGCCATCGCCGCCGTGCTGCCGACCCTCTTCATCCGGGGTGACGTGCGGCTCTACTTCGAGCGGTGGTTCGTCGCGTCTGGTTGGGGCCAGATCATCAGCTACGGGGTCGCGGTCCTGGTGTCGGCCCTGCTCTTCCTGACCATCTACCGGGCGGTGCCGAATGCCCGGCAGCGGTTCCTCGATATCTGGCCGGGTGCGCTGGTCGCCACGGTCCTGTTCCTGCTCCTCGTCCAGGCGTTCCCGCTCTACCTGCGGTTCTTCGTGCGGCGCAACCTATACGGGGATGCCCTCCTGCTGGTGTCCCTGTTCGTGACCTGGTTCTACCTGATGGCCCACGTCCTGTTGTTCGGGACCTTCGTCAACGCCACCTGGCAACACCGGCGGCGGTGCCACGGCCAGGACCGGGCGCTGATTGCGCTGCGGTTGCCGTCCGGCCTGACGCGGTGGGTGCGGCGGGATAAGGCCGTCGCGGCCGGACTCCCCGTCGCGGCCGACCCCTGCGACGTGCCAGCGCCCGGGATGACTCCGGACGCCGGAGGGACCTGATCGGGCCACCGACCGGGTCACGCCCGACGATCGCCGGCCCGCGGGACAGATGTGCCCGCCGCCGCATTCCTCACTCATGCCTGTCGGCCAAGACGGCATACTGATGCGGCACCATGGCGGGAGGAGCCGTGGGGTTTGGCATGTCCGGCGGGAGATGGGGGGAATCGATGGCGACGGTGGGGATCGGGTTGCTCGGGGCGGGGCGGATCGGCAGCCTACACGCCGCGAACGTGGTCCGACGACTGGGAAACGCGCGACTGGTCGCGGTGGCAGACGCGCACCGCCCCGCGGCAGACGCGCTGGCGGCGACGTTCCCCGGCGTCGCCGTCGAGGCCAGTGCCGGCGAATTGATCGCCAGGTCAGACGTCGATGCCGTGCTGGTCTGTAGCTCGACCGACACCCACGCGTCCCTCGTCGCCCTGGCGGCGTCGGCCGGCAAGCACGTCTTCTGCGAGAAGCCGATCGCGCTGGACTTGGTCGAGATCGACGGGGCCCTGGCCGCGGTCGAACGGGCCGGGGTGACGTTGCAGGTCGGTTTCAACCGGCGCTTCGACCCCACCTTCGCCCGCGTCCGGCGGGCCATCGCCGACGGAGAGATCGGGCGGCCGGAACTGCTGCACATCGTCAGCCGTGACCCGGCCCCGCCTCCCCTAGAGTATGTCCGGCGATCGGGCGGCCTGTTCGTCGACATGGCGATCCACGACTTCGACATGGCCCGCTTCCTCCTGGCCGATGAGGTCGAATCGGTCCACGCCTCGGGCGCCGTGCTGGTCGACCCCGCGATCGGCGAGGCGGGAGACATCGACACCGCGGTGACCGTACTGCGATTCCGCGGCGGCGCGATCGGCACGATCCAGAACAGCCGCCGGGCGACCTATGGCTACGACCAGCGGGTCGACGTCCTGGGTAGTCTGGGGGCGGTGGCGACCGGCAATGTCTTCGCCAACCAGGCCACGGTGAGCGACGCTGGCGGCGTGCGGCGCGACCCACCACTGTATTTCTTCCTGGAGCGCTATCAGGAGAGCTTCGTCGCCGAGCTGCTCGCCTTCGTCGAGGCGATCCGGACCGGAGGCCAGGCGCCCGTCACCGGTGCCGACGGTCGCGCCCCGGTGGTCCTTGCCCTGGCCGCGGAACGCTCCCGGACCGAGGGGCGAGCGGTGCTGACGAGCGAGATCGAGTCGCCTGGTGGGGGGTAGGGAACGGAGATGACGGGACGAGAATACCCGGTCGGGCTCCAGTTGATCTTCGATGCGGACGACACGCTCTGGGAGAGCAATCGCTTGTTCGAGGAGGCGATCGAGGCGTTCCTCGACGCGCTGGACCACGCGCCGCTGGGGCGGGATGAGGCGCGGGCGATCCTGGATGAGGTCGAGCGGGCGAATGCCGGGACGCACGGCTACGGCGTGTCCGCCTTCCGCCACAGCCTGGCGGCCACCTGGGAACGCGTCGCTGGTCACCCGCCAGACCCAGCGACGCTCGCTCGGCTGGGCGGGTTGGCCGACGGGGTGCTGTCGCGTCCGCTCGAGATCATCCCGGGTGTGCCGGAGACCCTACGGGATCTCGGGACACGACACGAGTTGACGATGCTGACCAAGGGTCACCCGGAGGAGCAGCGCTTGAAGATCGATCGGTCTGGCCTCGAACCCCTCTTCGCCCACACCGCCATCGTCTTCGAGAAGGACGCCGCGGGTTACCGGGCCCTGGTCCGCCACCGGGACATGGACCCGACCCGGACCTGGATGATCGGCAACTCGCCCCGCTCCGACATCTGGCCCGCCCTGGAAGCGGGCCTCGGTGCGGTCCTCATCCCGCACGAGCACACCTGGCGCCTGGAGATGGCCGACCTGCCGGCCGACCATCCCCGGTATCTGGTCGTGGAGCGGTTCGCGGCATTGACCGAACATTTCTGACTAGGCGCAGCGAAGGACCTATCGGGGACGGCCGTTAGCTTCGTCGATTCACTCCGCGAGGCTCGCGACCACGATCTCCGGTTCGATCGTGATCTCCGTCTTCAGGCTGTTGGCGACGTAGCACTCGTCGTGGGCGCGGGCGACGAGGGTCCGGGCGCGTTCGACGGCGTCCGCACCCGCGTCTGGCGCGAGGGTGATGCGGGGACGGAGGGTGATCCGGGCGATGCGGATGGGTCGGTCATCCTCGGGCATCTCCGCCTCGGCATGGTCCTCATATGCCCGCACGTCGATCCCGGCGCGGGCGGCGAGGGCCAGGTACGAGAGCAGTTGGCAGGAGGCCGCGCTGAGGACCAACAACTGCTCCGGGTTGAGGTGGGCCGGGTCGCCTCGGAAGGCGGGGTCGGACGAGAGGGTCACCGACGCGGACGCCGGTGGCGCGCTGCCCCGGTGCTCGCGGCCATAGGCGGCGTACCCGGCACCGGTGCTGCCAGACCAGGCACACCGGGCGGCGTAGCGATGGACGTGGCGTGACCGGGCGGTCTTCTCGGGGACGTCCACCGGGCTGGTCACCGGGTGTCTCCCACGGATTGATCCGGGTCGGAGACGCGGGCGTTCGTGGGTGCAGGGGGTGCGCTACCAGCCCCCAGCCAGCGGTCGTACCAAGCGATGACCCGGTTCATCAGGTCGATCTGGTGGAGGCGTTCCTTGATGCCGTGTCCCTCTCGGGGGTAGCGGACGAACTCGACCGGCACGCCGCGGGTCTTCAGGGCCCGGTGGTACTCCATCGCCTGGGCGGGGTGGACGCGGTCGTCCTCGGCGCCGTGCAGGATCAGGGTCGGGGTGGTGACCCGGTCGATGTGGCGGATCGGGGAGGCCTGCCAATAGTGGTCGAGGTGGTCGTAGGCGTGGCCGGGGAAGATCCAATCGTTCATCGAGGGGATGTCGTTCTGGCCGTGGTCGGACACCATGTTGGCCAGGCCCGCGCCCATCACGGCGGCCCGGAACATCGTGGTCTGGGTGATCGTCCAGGCCGTCAGGTAGCCGCCCCAGCTCCAGCCGCCGATGCCGAGCCGGTCCGGGTCGGCGATGCCGCGCTCGACCATCGCCCGGGCGCCGCTGATTAGGTCACCCGACTCGCCACCCCCCACGTCGTCTTGGAGCAACCGCTGGAAGGCGGAACCATAGCCGGTGCTGCCGCGCGGGTTCGGGGCCAGGGAGGCGTAGCCACGACCGGCCAGCATCTGGGCCCAGTCGTGCCAACTCAGCATGGTCCGCTCTTCCCATTGCCAGGACGGTCCGCCGTGGATCTCGACGATGAGCGGGACGGGCTGACCCGGCCGGTGGCCGACCGGGAGGACCAACATGCCCTCGATCTCGACCCCGTCGTCGCTCGGCCACCGGACGGTCTCCACGCGGCCGAGGCGTCCCCCGAACGCGACCCCGAATGTGGTGAGAGCCCGTGCCTCGCCGCCCGCCGCTCCCAGCCAGACCTCTTCCGGCGTGTCGCCGTCGGACCAGACCAGCGCGATCGTTCCCTCGTCGGCCGAGAGCGACGGGGGGCCGACCACCGTCCCCCGGCCATGCAGGTCGGTGGGGGAGATCGGGGTCAGCGCGCACGTGTCGAGGGCGAACCGGTACATGGACGCGTGGGTGCCCTCGACGATCCGGGCGATGACCTCCCCCGGATGAGCTGGGGCGGCGGTGAGATGTTCGACGACACCGCGCATCTCCGGCAGCGCCTTGGTCGGCTCGCCGCCGGCCAGGGGCACCGTCCAGATGGAGTCCGACGGGTCGGCGCGGTGGGCATTGGCGCGGACGGCGACGACCGGGCCAGCGGAGGTGGCAACCACGACCGGATCGCCCGGTAGCACCGGGAAACGGGCAACGTGGCGCGGCACCCCACCGGTCGCGGGGAGGCGCCAGAGGTCGCCGGGCGCGAAGATGGTATCGAGGTCGGCGGACTCGGTGGTCAAGATCACCAGGTGTTGCCCGTCGGGCGTCCAGGCCATCGACCAGACTTGGCGTGGGCCGAAGGTGAGTTGCCGGGATCGACCATCGGCGGCGTCGACGACCCAGAGCCGGTTTGGTCGCAGTCCATCGCCCGCGACGATGGCGTCGTCGCGGGTGTCTTGCCGGGTCTTCTCGGTGTCGGACTTCGGTTCCTTGACCAGCAGCGCGATCGATCGCCCATCGGGAGACCACTCTGGGGCGGAAAGCTCGCCGCCAAGGTCGCCGAGGGGACGTGCCTCGCCACCCCCGGCGTGGATCAGGAACAGGCGGGCCTCATCGCGTTCGATTCGATCGGAGACGAAGGCGACCCGCGTACCGTCCGGCGACCATCGCGGGTGGGCGTCGCGGGCGGTGCCGGTCGAGAAGGGACGCGGCTCCTCGCCATCGGCGGCGATCCAGATCGTCGATTCGGGATGTTCACCGGCTTTCCCCCCGGCGGTCACCGTGAACAGGACTCGCCGCCCGTCGGGTGAGACCTGGACATCGGAGGGGACGAGCCGGTCGGCGATCTCCTCCGGGGTGATCGGTCCGGAAGGCTGATCGGACGATGTTGCCGGTGCGGTAGACGCGGGCGCCGATTCGGCGCCGGCTGGCGGATGGTCTACCGGGAGGGTGGGAGTGGCGGGCGGGTCAGTCATCGGGGCCACGACGGCCATCAGGTGCTCTCCTTGGACGAAACGACGGACGAAAGGTTGAGATGGCGTCGGCATCCCCATGCGAGCGCTTCGCAGGGCACCCATGCGACGGCGGCGTCTCCGGCAGAGTGGCGAACGGGCTGCCCCGCCAGCGACGATCGGCCCCGCACATCGCGGCCTAGTCGGGGACGGCGGTGCTCAGGAGGGGTCGGACGTGCCGATGTCGTCATCCCCGATGGCGATCTCGACCCTGTCCCCGACCCGCAACGTGCCCGACGACAGGATATCGGCCCGGAGACCGGCGCGGTGGACCATCGGCCGGACGAATGGTTTGCCGATCAACTGCTCGATCCGGACGCACGGCTCGCAGAGGCGGACCCCCTGGCACGTCACGTCGCCGATCCGGAACCGGCGACCGACGAGGGCGGTGAGGTCGACGCCCCGAGTGGCCAAGTTCCGACGGCTATCGGCGGCCGTGATCTCGACCCCATTCTCCGTCGAGAGCGTTGCCAGGGCTTCCTCCTCGACCAACGTCAGGTCGAGGCCCCCGCCCCGCCGGCCGGACATGAAGCCCTCGCCGATACCGTAGCGGTCGCCGTCCAGACCCTGACCGGCGACGGCCTCGACCTGATTGAGGGCCCGCATCGGCGCCCCGGCCTCGGGGCTGACGAAGATGCCGGTGATGGTGCCCGGTGTCCGTGCGCGATCGTCCATGATCAGTCGCGGTCCTCCATGGTCTCTATCGGGGGCCGAACGTCGGTGGCGAGGAGCCCATACGTGGCATGGTCGACGCGTTCCCCCCTGATGATCAAGAGGCCCCGCGCGATCCCCTCGAAGCGAAAGCCGTTCCGCTCCAGGACCCGCCGCGAGGCGACATTGTCGACCGCGGAGACCGCGGCGAGCCGACCCAGGTCGAGTGGTCCGAATGCGAGAGCGATCGCCACCCGCACCGCAGACGATGCGATGCCCCGCCCCCGGTAGCGCTCGGTGACCGTGTACCCGATCCCCGCGTCCTGGTCGTCACGATCGACCCGTTGGATCGTCAGCCACCCGGCGTCCGCCTCCCCGCAGACGATGATGAACCGGGCTGACCCCGTGAACGAGGCGTCGAGTGGCCGGTCCAGGGCCTCGGCAAGTTCCTCACGGAGGGCGTCGAGCGAGCGATCCTTGAGAGGTTGATAACGGGCGGCGCTCGGTTCCCGGCGCCAGGTGAGTATCGCCGGAGCATCGGACGGTGTCGCACGGCGGAGCGTGATGGGACCAGCGGCGACAACTGGGACGGCGGGGGGGCGCGTGGTCATCGGCGGTCGTCTTCTCCCCAGTTCCACGCGCGTCCCGGGCGAGGCTGACCCTTGAGACGCCGCCCCGGAGTGGCGCTGTCGTCGTGGTTCGTCCCGCATGCGATTCGCGCGGCCATGGACCGGTACCGTGGATTCGTTTGGGCACTCGGCACAGGTCCGCGGGGCTAGCCGGACACACCGCGTTGATCTGACTCTACTATAGTCGCGAGATCGCTGGCGGTCCTGACCACGGGCCAGGACCCCAAGGCGGCGGATGCGGTGCCCCGGACCAACGTCGATGTCGGTGTGCAACGACCTTGGTCCGGGGCGTGGGGGAGCGAGATGGGTAAGGGCCGCAGCCTCTCCGACGATGTCTATCTCTTGGCCGGGTTGCTCGGGGAGGCGATCCGGTCCCAGGCGGGTGAGGCAGCATTCGCAGACGAGGAGGAGGTCCGAGCCCTCGGCAAGGCGTACCGGGCGGGTGACGAGGCGGCCGGGACCCGCCTCGCGGCACGGGTCGAGGCCTGTGACGAACGGGGCCTCCAGACCTTGGTGCGGGCCTTCACCAGCTATTTCCAGCTCATCAATCTGGCCGAGGACAACGAGCGCGTCCGCCGCATCCGACGACGGGCGGTCGAAGCCCACCCTGCCCCGCGACGCGGATCGGTGCGGGAGGCCATCGACCTGCTGGCCAGGGGAGGGCAGGGTCCGAGGGAGATACGCGACCTGCTGGCCAATGCCGAGGTCCGACTCGTCCTGACCGCCCACCCGACCGAGGCACGGCGTCGGACCGTGATCGACAAACTGGCCCGCATCTTCGCCGCACTCCGCGACCTGGACGAGCGCCAGCCGTTGCCGGAGGAGGAGGCCCGGGCCAGGGCCCGGATCGGCTCGACGGTGGCCGAGCTGTGGAGTTCCGATGAGCTGCGGACCGGCACGCCGACCGTGCTGGACGAGGTCCGGGCCGGCCTGGTCTATGTCCAATCCACCCTGCTCGACGGTATCCCCCGCATCTATCGCGACTTGGAGGAGTCCCTGGCAGCGGCATTCCCTGGTCAGCCGGTCGCGGTCCCACCCTTCCTGACGCTGGGGACCTGGATGGGTGGAGACCGGGACGGTAACCCGGCGGTGACGCCCGAGGTGACTCGTCAGACCCTGGCCCTGATGCGGGAGGTGGCGCTGCGGTTCTGGGACGAAAGGCTGACCGAACTGGCAGGTCGGCTCTCAGTCTCGGAGTGGGCAGCCGGGCCGGCCGCGATCATCGCCCCACGCGTCGCGGAGTACCGGGCGATGTTCCCCGCCCTTGCCGCCGATCTCGGGCGTCTCAACGCTACCGAACCCTATCGGCAGCTCCTGACCCTGGCCCGGGAGCGGGTCCGGTCGATGCGGCGGGACCCGGGGGATCAGGTCGCCGGGTACCGGGACGCGGCCGAGTTGGTGGACGACCTCCGCTTGATCGAGACCTCGCTGCTGGCCCAGGGTGAGGAGTTGATCGTCGGTGGTGACCTGCACGACGTGATCCGCCAGGCGGAGGTGTTCGGCTTCCACCTGGCCACTCTCGACATCCGCGAGCACGCCAAGCGGCACGGGGCCGCCCTGCACGCCGTGCTGGCGGTGACGGGGGTCGAATCCGACTATCTGGGCCTGACCGAGGACGATCGGTTCGCCCTCCTCAGTGGGGAATTACGCGATCCCCGTCCGCTGGTGCCAGGGAGCCTCGATGGCCTGCCGGACGAGGTGCGGGACACGATCGAGACCTTCCGCACGGTCCGCGACCTGCTCGCCGGCGGGGCGCGCGGCGCGATCGAGACCTATGTCGTCTCCGGCACCGACGCCCCCTCAGACGTGCTGGAGGTGTTGCTCCTGATGAAGGAGAGCGGCTTGGCCGGGGTCGGCGGGGTGGGGACCCGGTTGAGGATCGCGCCGCTCTTCGAGCAGGGCGATACCCTGAGGGCGTCGCCCGACACCATGGCGGTGCTGCTGGCCGAGCCCTCCTACCGCGCGGCGCTGGCGTCCCGGCACGATGTCCAGGAGATCATGATCGGCTACTCCGACTCCAACAAAGATGTCGGGTACCTGGCGTCGTCCTGGGGCCTGCACGAGGCGGAGGTGGCGCTGGCGGCGACGGTGGCCGAGGCGGGGGTCGGCCTGGTGTTCTTCCATGGCCGGGGTGGATCGATCGGGCGGGGCGGGGGGCCGACCAATACGGCGATCCTCGCCCAGCCCGCGGGTACCGTCGGCGGCAGGATCAAGCTGACCGAGCAGGGCGAGGTGATCTCGGCCTGCTACTCCACCCCCGCCATCGCCCACCGGGAGCTCGAGCTGGTGACGGGGGCGGTACTGGTCGCGAGCGCCGGCGCCCTGCCGGGCCCCGACCCCGAGCGGCTGCGGGAATACCATGCTGTGATGGGATTGATGTCCGACGCCTCGGCTCAAGCCTACCGGGCACTGGTCTACGACGACCCCCGCTTCATCACCTTCTTTCACGGTGCGACGCCGATCGAGGAGATCTCGCGCCACCAGCTCGGCTCGCGCCCGGCCCGCCGCACGGCGTCCGCCGCGATCGAGGACCTGCGGGCGATCCCCTGGGTCTTCTCCTGGACCCAGGCCCGCATCCTGCTCCCTGGCTGGTACGGCCTGGGGACGGCCCTGGCCGCCGGTCAAGACGCCGTCGGGCTCGATCTGCTGCGGGAGATGGACGGCGGGTGGCCATTCTTCACGGCAACGCTGGCGAATGCCGAGTTCGCACTCGCCAAGGCCGACCGGGCGATCGCGGAGCGATATGTGGCCCTCGTCGAAGACGATGCGGTGCGCGAGGCGATCTGGGACCGGATCACCTCCGAGTGGGATCTCACGGTACGGCTGCTGCTCGACGTGACCGGTCAGGCCCACCTGCTGGACCGCGAGCCGATCCTGCAGCGGTCGGTCCGCCGCCGCAACCCCTACGTGGATCCACTGAGCTTCATCCAGGTCGAGGTGCTTCGCCGCCTGCGGCGGGAAGGGCCGACGGAGGATCTGCTGCGGACCGCTCTGGCGACGATCAACGGCATCGCCGGAGGGCTGAAGAACACGGGATAGCCCGCGCGAAGCGGCCGTCGGTGTCCCGAGATCGTTCGCGGCGGTCGCGTCAATCCGGGCGCATCGCGCTTAACCATCCGACGTGCTCGGTGATGTGCTCGATGGTGGAGGCGCAGAGGACCAGCAGGGAGGGGTCACCCTCGATGGCGGGCTGGTCGGGCATGGACTGCCCATAGGGTTGCCGGAGATCCTCGTCAGAGAAGGTCGTGACGAGGGCGGTCAGGTCGGCATGGGTCTGCTCGGCGGCGGTGAGCGCCGCTTCGGTGGACCGGCCCATGGAGGCGGATCGGATCACCTGGTTGATCGCGTCCGTCTCATCGGAATCGTAGAGATCTTCACTGATGCCCAGGCTCGCGGCGCGCGACTCGCCACGCAGGAGGGCAACCTTCCACCGCTCCCAGGCGGCGACATGGGCCAAGTGGTCAGCGACCGACCAGCCGGAAGGATCGCGAACCGTCTCCAGGTGGTTGGCCGGGATGCTGGCGACCGTGGCCCGCAGGTCAGCCCAAGCCGTATCGAGGCGGTCCAAAAGGTCTGCCTTGTCGCGCGGATGACCGGGAGTGATATCCATGTCAACAGTGCCTCATTCCCGATGGTAAATCCTGTTGGGCCGCCGCTCGCCGTGCCCAGCGACGGGAGACATCGCCCACGATAGGTCGTCGATGTCCGAGACGGGTGCAGTGAGCGGCACCCCTACGGTGATTGGCTGACGAGGCCGTGTCTCGGCATCATCTCGCCGTCCGCATCGCCAGCAGATCGGCACAGTGTTCGGCGAAATGGTCCGCGGTATTGCCGCAGAGCCGCCAGAGGATCGGATCGCCGGAATCATTGCCGAACCCGGCGCCGCCTTCGTCGGGGAGGAAGTGGGCATACGGCTGACGGAGGTCGTCATCGGACATCGTGGCCACCTTGGCCATCAGGTCGGCGTGGGTACGTTCGAGATCGGCGATCGCCTCGTCTAGTGAGCGACCGGCGGACGAGGCACGGATCGCCGCGTTGATCGCGTAGATGTCCCCTGACTCGTAGGTCGCCCGGTCAATCCCCAGGCCCTCATGGCGAGGACGGCCCGAAAACAAGGCGAGCATCGACCGCTCCCAGGCGGCCAGGTGGCTGAGGTGGTCAGCGACCGTCCAGCCTTCGGCGTCCCGCATGGTGCCCAGTTGGTCTGGCGGGATGCCGACGAGGGCAGACTCGAGTTCGGCATGTGCCGCCTCGATGCGGGTGAGCAGGTCGGCCTTGTCGCGAGGCTGGTCGCCGGTGTCGGACATGCGCGAAGCTCCGGGATCGAAGACGGCAGACGGCAGA
>CADCWH010000330.1 GCA_902806395.1 uncultured Thermomicrobiales bacterium
GCTCGGCAGCAGGGCCACGTCCGGGAATTCCTCAGCCAGGGTCGCCAGCATATCACTCGCCAGCCGCGACGAGTGGTGGACCTTGGTCGGCAGGAACCCCAGCACTCGCAAGCGGGGGTTGAGCCGGCTGATCCGGGCGATGGTGTCGAAGAGCCGGCGCAGCACCATCAGCGACAGTGGGTGCGGCTCGATCGGCACGACCAACTCGCCAGTCGCGATGAGGATGTTGATCGAGATGACGTTCAAAGCCGGGGGCGAGTCGATCAGCACGTAATCGTAGGTGCCGAGATCGACCGCCTTCAGGCGGTAATCGAGCTGCCGTTCCCGCTCTAGCACGTTGAGCAGCTCCAGCTCGGCAGCCGCCAAGTCCGGGTGCGACGGGACCAGATCCACGCCCGGGATCGCCGTCGGGACGATGATGTCCGGCAGGGCCAGGTCGTCCTCCAGCAGCAGGTCGTAGACCGATCCGCGCAAGGCGGCGACATCGACGCCACAGGCCATCGTCAGGCTAGCCTGGGGGTCAAGGTCGATCGTCAGGACTCTGGCCCCCGCCTCCCCGAGCGCGGCGCCGACGTTGAGGGTGCTCGTCGTCTTGGCCGTGCCACCCTTTTGATTGAAGAACGCGATGATGCGGGTCATCGGCCTGGTCTCCAGCGCAGCGATCCCGGGGCCCAATGTACGTACGGTGATCCGAGGATAGCACCTCCGGTGCCGGGCTGGCAACGCGTTCGGCCTTCGTCGCACCCGTCCCACGCCGAGTCCCGGTCATCCAACCACCACACGCACCCGCGTGGCGGACGGCTGTGGTGATGACATGTCCCCACGAACCTGGACCTCGTATCAGCCGCCGACGATCCGGGCCTCCACCCGGCGGCGAATGGCCCGCTCGACGGCGAGCATATCCTCGGGACGGGAGATGTAGCGGCGCAGTCCGCTGTCGAGTTCGTCGAGCCCCCCGACCCGGGCCCGGAACCGCGCCGGGTGCTCGCGCGGCTCGTAGGTCTCGACCAGGGCCAGGAAGTCCGGCTCGCCGTCGCAGCACCCGCGCAGGATCGCCAGGGCCGCGGGCCAGTGCGCGGCCACCATCTCGACTGCCCGCAGCAGAGGGGGGGCGGCCTGGGTCGGGTTCAGCCGTGACCGGGCGATCCATGCGACCTCGAACAGGCGCTGCCGGACTTCGCCACGGGGGTGGGCCAGGTTCCCGTAGAGCGCCCTATACCCCCCGTTCCCCTCCCCGGCCGCGTTCAGTGCGACCTGGAGGGTCAAGCCGTGCCACCACCAGAAGTGCCGCTCGTCGGCCACCAGGTCGGTGATCGCGCCGAGACGGCTCAGCGCTGCCGGGCCAATCGGCTCGACCGCGTGGACGCAGACGTAGAGGCAGCAGTGGGCGATGGTCGTCTGCTCGGTCGTCAACTCGGCCGGATGGCGGACTTCTGCCCCCCGCTCCACTTCCAGCATCGAGGCCCCGAGTTGCATCGCGAACTGGGCCAGCAACTTGGCCCCTTCGCCCGCGGGGACCGTGGTCGCCCCGGAGATTCCCTGGTCAGCGGCGAGCCAGTCGAGGCCTCGCCGGACCAGGGCATCCGGACGCCGGGGATCGAAGTCCAGCGCACCGCCCGTCGGGACGGCGGGCAAGTCGGGGGAGGAACTGGCCGTCACGCCGCGTTCCGGACATCGAGCAGCGAGCGGTAGGTCGCCAACGTCTCCCGCATCCGGCCCCGCGCCTTACGGACGGCATGTCGGACATCGGCGACCATCGTTTCCAGAGAGCCGGGGTCGTCTTGGACCCGGGACCACATCCTGTGGGTATCGCTGGCCCGCATCACGCCCAGCTCCGCGTGCAGGTCGGCGGCCATCGCGTCGAGGCGGGCGATCTCCTCCGCCGCCCAAGCCAGGCGATCGGCCAGCGAGCGGGCCTCGAAGTCCGGGTCGTCGACTGCGCCGGCACGGTACAGGGCCCGGAGGGTATCGAGGCTCCGGTCCCGGAAGGCGGCATTGACCCGCAGCATCATCGCCTCCCTCCGCTCCCGCTCCTCGGCGGTGCGGGCGAGGTCCGGGTGATACCTGCGGGCGAGGTCGCGATAGAGCTGTTTCGCCTCGGCGGCGTCGTCAGCCCGCAGGCGGGGCCGATCGGCCTCGGCCCGCCGTTGCTCCTCGTAGCCCTGGGCCTCTGCCTCCTCCCCCTCCACCCGGCGGCGGCGCTCGGCGAACCGCTCCTCGATCGCGGCTTCCAGCCCGGCGATATCCAGGAACCGGTTGGCGCGCAGGCGGTCGATCCGGTCTCCGTACTCGTCGATCGTCAGTTGGATGCGATCCAGCTCGGCGAAGAGCGACCCGACCCGGGCATGGTAATCGGCGGCGAATCTACCCAGTCCTAGTCGCAGGGCCGCGACGTCGGCCTGCAAGCCGGCCACCCGCCGCTTCCGCCGCTCGATCTGGACCAGCCGGCGGCGGTAGTCCCGCTCCTGCACCGACTCGACCCGGACCATTTCCCCGAGACCCACGGTCTGCTCCACCACGCCTTCTCTGTACCTCCGTCCGCCCGTCCAAGGTGGCACCGCCCGCACGGTTCGCTCAGTTCCGTGTCCGTGGTTAGCCTACAAGATCGACGGGCGGCCGCGCAGCCCCGGCCTGACGACACCGCGCCTGTCCGGCGCGTGTCACGCCTCTGCCAGGCGCGGCAGGACCCCGGAACACGGAGATGCTACGCTGGGGACCCGCGCCGGACTGACGGAGTCGATGATGGCCGACAGGACCCCTCCCCCTCCCTTGCCCGATGACCAGGAGCGCATGCTGGACCCCGCGGCGGGCGGGTCCCCATTGGAGGCACTCGCAGAGGGACCTACCCCCAGCGATGGATCGGCCTACACGGCCACCGTCGCATCGCTCGGCGAACCTCATGCCTTCGTCCTCGATGTCGCCGGGGACACCGGGGCCGCGCTGGATTCCGCCTCCGCGGCGCTTCCCCTCACCGACCTGAAGCGCTACGTCACGTACCGCCTCGTCTCGACCATGAATCTGACGGGGGGCATCTGGATCCTGTTCCTCCTCGACCGTGGCCTGTCCCTGGCCCAGGTCGGTCTGGCTGAGGCGACATTCCACCTTGCCCCGGTCTTGCTGGAACTGCCATCTGGGTCCCTCGCCGACACGTTCGGGCGCAAGTGGTCGTTGGCGGTCAGCTCGGCGCTCGGCGTGGTCTCGACGCTGCTGATGCTCGCCGTCGACGATGTATGGCTCGCGCTTCCGGCGATGTTCCTCGCGGGTGCGTCGATGACCTTCGCGTCCGGCGCCGGGGAAGCGTTCCTCTTCGACGCGATGGCGGCGGGCGGAACCTCCGATCGGTTCACCGCCGTCGTCGGCAAGCTGCTCTCGGCCTCGTTCATCGTGATCGGCCTCACCACCTGGCTCGGCGCCACGCTGGCCGGGATCAACTTTGCCGTGCCCTACTTGCTCGCCGCCGGGACCGGTCTGGTGGGCACGGCACTGGCCATCTCCCTCCGCGAGCCGGATCGCGAGCGGCCCGCTCATCGCCACATCGGTCGAACGATGGTCGAGGCCATCGCCATTGCCCGGAGTCACCCCCGCACCGGCACCCTGATCGTGTACGGGGCGGTGTACTGGACGGCGATCGCCCTCATCGAACTCTACGCCCAGGCCAACCTCTCGGACCTGGGCCTCCCTATCTCGATGGTCGGCCTAGTCATCGGCGGGTCCTACGTGCTGGTCGCGGCCGGGGCATGGATTGCCGGTCGGGCCGAGGCATGGTGGACATTCCGCTCGTGGATGATCGGTCTGAGCCTGATGGCCGCCCTGGCGGCTGCGGCCCTCGGCAGTGAGGTGGCGGTGCTGGCTCTCGTAACCTACGCCGTCTTCCAGTTCA
>CADCWH010000331.1 GCA_902806395.1 uncultured Thermomicrobiales bacterium
GGCATCACCGGCGCGACCAGGGTCGCCAGGGAAACCAGGCCGAGCGAGATCGGGATGGTCCGCGCCGCACCATAGCGGCGAACGAACCGCCCGGCCGGGATCGCCCCGCCAAGGTGGGCGAAGTTCAATATCACCAGCACCGTGCCGATCGTCTGGGCCGAGGAGTCGAAATGTCCCGCCGCCCGCAGCGGCACGGCGACGACGAAGATCGCGTAGTTCGCATAGACGAGCAGGTTCGCCACCAGCGGGATCGCCATCGCTCGCCAGTCGAGGTGGACGGGCAGGGGAGAGCGGCTCGTGACCCCGGGACCCATGGCCTCCCCGGTGTCCCTATCCATGGGGCTCGTGCCGGCGGTCCTTCCGACGGGCGCACGGGCCCGGGCGGGCCGGTTCGACAGGGCCCCCGCCAGCAGCGCGGCCCCGAGCAGTCCACAGAGCCAGAACACGGCCCGCCAGCCGAACTGGTTCGTCAGGAATCCGCCCGTCGCTAGGCCGAGGGCACTGCCGATCCCCGCCGCGACGTTGAAGGCGGTCAGCGCCGCCCCCTCCCCCGGCCGGACGCGCAGCAGCGACAGCAGTGCCGCTGAGACCACTAGCGCCACCCCGATCCCCTGCAGGCCCCGGGCGAGCAGGAGCGGGAACGTGCTGGCCGCGATCGCCGCCAGCACCGAGCCGGAAGCCACGGCGAAACCACCTGCGGCGGCCACCACCCGGGCCCCGACCCGGTCCACCAACAGCGCGGCCGGCAGGTTGGTCACCAGGCGACCGGTGAAGAAGGCGGATACGACCAGTCCCGTGGTGGTGTCCGACAGCCTGAGCGATGTCCCGATGTCCGGCAGTGCTGGCGAGACGATGTCGACGCACCAGAACGTCAGGACGAACGCCCCGAGCGTCACCCGGTAGGGCAGCAGCGCGATCTCACCCCCCCGCCCGGGTAGCCTCGGCCGGAACCGCGACGGCGCGGGCGGTGGTGCGGGCGGTGGGTCGTGCGCGTCCGACGGGTCTCTCCCGATGTCTTCTCGGTTGACCGTCGTCACGCGCGGTCTCGCCTCTCTATCTGGAACGGTACGCTCGGGGACCACGGAGGGCACCACTGGCCAGTCAGCGATCATCTCTCGCCGGGAACCAGCATAGCAGCGGATGGGCGGCCATTGGGGTGCCCATACGCACGGCTTGGGTTCCGCCCGGTGCAGCTCTCGCCGGGAGACCGGGTCGCGACACCGACGACGCGGTCCCCAGGGTATCCATCACTCCTCTCCGGGGAAGGCGACGACCCTGTGGTTTCACGATGTCCCCGGCATGGTGCCGATCCAGAGCCCGTCGCCGGCAGCATCACCGGATGCCGGCGCGGTCCCCTCAGTCGTCTTCCCCCGGCCCTTCGCCCCGCCGCTGCTCGGCCCGGGCCTCCTCGGCCTTCTCCTGGCCCCGCCGGTCACGGGCCCCCACCCAGGCGTCCCGATAGGGGCGGAGGCGGTCGACCAGCTGGCGGGCCACAGCTAGGTCGTGCTCCCACTGCCGGTCGGCCGGGACGACCCACCACGGCGCCTCCGGTGCGGCGGTCGCGCCGAGGACCCGACCGTAGGCCGCCATGTAGGCGGGCCAGCGGCGCCGGGCCTGCCAGTCACGGGCGGAGATCTTCCAGGCCGTCTCGGGCGTCTCCTGCCGCTCGGTGAGTCGGCGTCCCTGCTCCTCCACGCTGACGTGCAGGAAGACCTTCACCACGATGGTGCCGTGGTCGGTCAGGAGCCGCTCGAAGTTCCGGATGTGCCCCAGGTCGCGCTCGACCGGGTCATCAGGCCCGTCCCCGGATACATCCGGGGCACCGTGCCCACTGTCCTCGGGCGTCCCATCAGTTTCCCGGTCCCCCGAGCCCTCGCCTGCGGCCCGCTCGACCAGGGTCAGGATGGGGACCTCGTAGTAGGAGCGGTCGTACACCGTTAGCTCGCCAAGGGCGGGCGTCTCGGTGCTGGCCCGCCAGAGGAAGTGGTGGGCCTCGTCCTCCTCGGACCGCTTCGAGAAGGCGAACACCTGGGCCGCCTCCGGGTTCGCGGCCGAGAACACGTTGCCGATCGTGACGTCCTTACCGGAGGCGTCCATCCCCTGCAGGATCACCAGCAGGGCGTGAGTCGAGGCGGCGTACATCAACTCCTGTAGCTCGCGCAGTTCCGAGGTCAGGGCGGCAAACTCCCGTCCCGCATCCTCCTCGGTCAGCTCCGCGCCACCGGAGGTGGCGACCGTCGTCAGGTCGATCGGCGTCGTCTGGTCGATGATCGTGGCGATGGGCATGGCCATGCTCTCCCCCGGGTTCGTGATCGCGCGTCTTGGCGGGACGGGGTTCGCCGCTCGGCCCCCCGGACAGGGCGGGTGAAGGCACGAGCCGGGCCGCCGTCCGCGGCGAAGGAGAGACGGGGTCGCCGTCGCCGGACGGGTGTCACCGGACGGGTGTCGCCGGATGGGTGTCACGAGACCCGGGCGGTCGTGTGTTCTCCGGCGGGAGAGAGAGCCGTGCTCGTCCGGTCCTGATCAGGCCAGGGCGACCTCGATCACCGACGGCACACGTTCCTGGCGCACTGCCCGGGTCAGCGCCCGGTCCAGGTCGGCGACCGTCCGTGCCAACGGACCCGGGGCGGCAGGGCCCTCCCCGAGGCCGGCGACCACCGGCATGGCGGCCGGGCCGCGGTGCAGCACCAGGACGATCGGGTCCAACCCCAGCCGGGCGGCCGTCAGCAGGTCCGGACCGGTGGCGGGGAAGGCCGTCGCCTCGACCAGCACGACGGGCCGCAACTCGGGCTCCGCCAACTGGACTCCGATGCAGGCCGGCACCGCGAAGCCCCGGGCCCCGTACGACGCCGGCGACATGAACTCGCTGCACAGACGGATCGGGAGGTCCACCGCCGCGAACAGTGCCTCGCCCGGGTCGGCCACCACCACCATCTCGTCGGTGAGGAAACGGGCCAACCGGGCGAAGAACCCAGCCCCATCCAGCGTGTCGCCCGGCTCCCTGGACTCGTTCCCGGCAGGGCGCAGCGGTCCGGTCCCCGGCAGGGGCCGGATCGGCAAATCCCGGCGCGGCAGGCGGGCGGCCAGGCCATGGATGAAGTCGGTCAGCGACACGCCGCCGTAGTGGCCGTACCCGACCGAGAGGCCGTCCCCCCGGGCGTCGATCGAGCGGGCCGGGTCGAGGCGGGGCACCGTGCCGCCCGGGTTGAGGTCGGTCGGTCGGGCCCCGATCAGGAGCAGGGCATCGGCCGACTCGACCGCCTCCCGGACCGACGGGCGACTCCGCGTCCCGGCGTAGATGCCGAGGAACCCAGGCGAATCCTCGCCGATCACCGACTTGCCGAGCAGCGTCACCGCGGCCGGGATGCCGGCGTTCGCCAGCAGCCGCAGGACGGGATCCTGGAGCCCGAACCGCTGCACCTCGACCCCCAGCACCATCACCGGCCGGGCCGCCCCCTCGACCAATGCGGCGGCGGCATCCAGGGCGGCCCCCAGCGCCCGCGGGTCATCCGTGGTGACCGCCGCTCGGGGGGCGGGTCCGACCGTGGCCGGGGCCGCGAGCAGGTCGTAGGGAACCTCGATGTAGCCCGGCCGGTTCTCCCGCCCGATCGCGGCCAGTACCCGCTCGATCTCGCGGGGCGCGACGTCTGGGTCATCGAGGACGGCCGAAGCTACCGACAGCGGGTCGAAGACCCTGGCCTGCGGTCCCGGCGAGCCGGGGGAGGGGACCAGCGGGTGCAACCTTGCCTCGTAGAGACCAGGTGCCGCGCCGATCACCAGCACCGGCGACCGCTCGGCGAAGGCCTGGGCCATCGGGTTGACGAGTTGCAGCGCCCCGACCCCGTACCCGCCGATCGCCACCCCGAACCCGCGCATCCGGGCGTAGGCATCGGCCATGAATCCCGCCGATTGCCCGTCCAGCGGCGAGACGACGACCAGACCGGCCCGCTCGCACTGTTCCACCAGCCGATCGACGAACGGTCCGGGCACGTGGAAGACGTGCCGGACACCCCTGTCGTAGAGCCGTTCCGCCAGGTAGTCCCCAACCGTGAGGGGAAACGGTTCCGCGTCGCTCATGGCACCTATCATCGCTTGGTCAACGCCCGTTCGTTGCCCCGCCGGGCCAGTTTGGTTCGGGGGCCCCGCCAGGCCAGTCCAAGCTGGCTAGACCGATCCGGTCCCGTCCGGATGATCCGCTCCCGTCACACCGCCCCGTGGCCAGAGGCGGTGCGGCGGATGGTACCATCCGTCGCACCGTGGGGGATGAGCCCTCGCTGGTCCGGTCCGCCCCTGGGTGTACGCGTCGGCGACGCGCGCGAGCAGACAGAGGGCAGGACGCCCGGCTCGTCTGGCCGGGGACGATGCCGGCCGAGTGAGGACCGGGGAACTGACGATGCCTATGGACAAGACGCGATCACCCGCGACTCCGCAACCCGACGACGCTCCGCCAGAGACCCAGGTGCATCAGGATGGGCAGATGGGCCCACCCCCCACGGTGGGGCGACAGAAATTGCCCCGCTACGCCTACGCCTGCGACGCCTGCGGCGAGGCCTTCGACATCGAGCGGCCGATGGCGGAGGCCGCCCTGCCCACCCCCTGCCCGTCCTGCGGCGAGCCTTCCCGCCGCGTCTTCACCGCCCCCAAACTCCGCTTCAAGGCCGACCCCCGCGACGTCCGCCCCGTCTGGCACAACCACGGCGCCTACGGCCATAGCCACGCCCCCGGCCGGGGACGGCACCGTACGGCGGACGAGGACCACTGACGATCTGACGAGGAACGTGTTCTTCCTCGTCAGATGGTGATCGGTCGACCAAGCGTTCGGTGTCTCCGGTGACTTCGCCGAACGAGCGCGAAATGATCGTCACTCCAGGGTCACGTTCGCGGCTGGCAACGGTCTAGATCGGGCTACGGCCCGTGTCGAGAGCCGAGGCGACCGCCCGGGCACCTCCGGTCGGCTTACCCCGAAGCGGGAGTTGGGCGGGACCGACGGGCGACACCCGAACCCCGCGCCTCATCCGAGCTGGGCGGAGATCGCCTGGAGATACGGGAGGAAGCACCGTCGGATCTCCGAGGCGCCCCGCAGGCTCGGCTCGATGGTCTGCGTATACCAGGTGGCGTCCCCGGTCAGAAAATGGGCGTGGAGATCGACGAGCTGGCCATGGCAGCCGGCCACCTCGGCGAGGACGGCGTTGAGTCGCCGGTAATTTCGGCGGGCGAGGGCGGGGTCGATGCCGGTGAAGTCGCGCGCGTCGTCGCCGAAGGTGGGGTCGTAGACGGTGCCGATCAAGACCGGCCGGATCGGCAGGGTGGCGAGGAAGGCCTCCAGCGACCCGGCGAAGGCATCGATTCCCGGACCAGAGTCGACGAGCAACCCCCGGAGCAGGTCATTGCCGCCGATCGTCAACATCGCCACCGACGCCCCCGTGGCAGAGATGTCCCGGGCCTGGTCGGGCAGGTCGTCGACGGTGGCACCGTCGACTGCCCGGTGATCGAGGTGGGCGGGCCGGTCCGTGGAGAGGTCGCGGCCGCGGAACTCGGGGAAGAGGCGATCGTCGTTGCGCACCAGAAGTTGCCCGGGATCGAGTCCCCGGTCGTTGTAGTCGCCGCAGTCCAGGATCGAGTCACCGAAGGTATGGAGGGTCAGGACCGCACGTCCCTCGCGTCCCGTTCTCGCCCGGTCGCCGTTGCCGGGGCCGGCCAACGGAGAGGACTGGGCGGGTGACGCGACCGGCGTGGCGGCTGGCATCGCGACCGGCGTGGCGGAGGGGGGAGACACGAACCACTCCAACGCCTCGCGGGCGACCTCGGCCGGCACGGTGTGCGGGCCCTCGAACTCACGGTAGGTGACCTCGTAGCCAGCCTGCTCCAGTTGCGGCACGATGCGCCGACTGGTCCGGTCGATCGGCAGCACGGCGTCGCCTGTGCCGTGGGAGACGAAGCATCGCGGCCCGCCACGCGGCTCCTCCGGCGCCATGAAGCCCGGGGAGAAGGCCAGCACGTGCCGGAAGAGGTCGCCGTTGGTGATCCCGATCGACAGTGCGTAGGAGGCGCCGTCGGAGAACCCGGCCACCGCCAACTTCGCCGGGTCAACCGCGCAGCGGTCGAAGGCCAGAGCCAGGGCCCGGTCGATGAAGGTGATGTCGGGACCGTACCCGCCCCTGATGACGTCCCAGGTGGCGGATCGCGATGCCGGGGCGAGCAGGATCATTCCCGCCTCGTCGGCGACGTCCCGCAGCGGGTAGAGGCCCCTCTCCTGATCACCACCGGCGCCGTGCAGCGACAGGGCGAATGGGGCCGGTCGATCCGGCCGGTATCCGGCGGGGATGGAGAGCAGGGCGTCGCGGGTGGGGTCGAGTCCTAGCCGGTGCAGGCCCGGCCCCACGGGGGAGGTCGGTGGTCCCGGCCGGGAGAGCAGACGACCCACTCCGGCCGACGACGAGATGCCGGCTGACCGCTTCGTTCCCCTGATCATGCTCGGGTCAACCTCCACCCGTCGGGCGGTGAATGCGGCGGTCACGGTCGCCAGGATGCCGACGCCACCGGCGACCACGCGCCGCCGGGTGAGCCCCCAGCCGTTGGGAAACGGACCTCGCATGACGAAACTATCCTCGCCCGTGCCTCTGCGTCGACGGGAGTGTTCCTGGCACGTCGTGCGCCTACGCGACCGTGCGTCCGAGGACCGCCGGTTGGCCCCGACCG
This sequence comes from uncultured Thermomicrobiales bacterium, assembly GCA_902806395.1. The sequence continues at coordinate 6,700 of CADCWH010000331.1, forward strand.
ATGCAGGAGTCGGGCCGCCGGTGGGACGAGGCGGGCATAGGCGCTCCCGACCGCGCCGAATCGCACCGATCCGGCGCGCATCCTCCTGGTGTCCACGTGATCATCGGCGGCCGTCGAGAACCGTCCGGGCGGGACCTCTGCCGCTCACAGGATTGGGTCAGTTCCGGCCGGCCCATCCCGCGGACGTGGACCGTACCTGGGGGCACCCGTCGTCCGGGGATCGGGCAGGGACCGCGTCGTCGTGATCGTCCTCCGCGTGTACATCCCGGAACCGTGGCGGTCGTGCCCGTCGGCCGAGACGTTCCTTCGGGTGTCCGTCGGCACCTTGACCCGCACCATGTCATCTCACGGGAAGTGGAACGGCCTGATGCCGAGTCCCGCACAGATCCGGTCCGTATCGTCCACGTGTTGCGGGGTGGGGCTGGCATATTCCAGGCACCAGAGCAATTGCAGGAGGAGCCTGCGGTCCGCATAGGTCGTCGTCACGCGTCCATGTGACCCGTAGCCGTCCCAGAACCCCTCTCCGGCCATCCCTCGCCACAGCTCCAACCGTGCCAAATCGGATTCGGGGTTGCCCGCCCAGGCGCTGTCGAAGTCGATGATCGCCGACAAGCCCCACCGGCCGTGCGTCCGGCGTAGCAGGATATTCCCCGGGTGGAGGTCCTCATGGCACAACGTGGCCTGTCGCACGTCCCCGAAGTCCGCGGCCCGCTCGTCGAGTAGGGCGACGAACCGTTCAACGTGGTGTGGGTTAGCGATTCGGTGAGTGGACCGTGCGACGAGGGCCGGGAGGTAGGAGGCTCCCGGCTGGATCGTCCCGTCCACCGAGATCTCACCGAAGGCCGGGAAGTCGAGAAGGTGGATCTCGGCGACCGCTTCACCGAGTTCGCGGTGCACCGACCGGGCCTCTTCGGTCGTGAGCCGCGGGAGGGTCGTCGACCACGGCGAGCCGGGTGCGTAGGTGGTGATCAGGTAGCGCCAAGGCCCGTGACAGTATGAGACGTCGGCGGCCAGGACATCGACGGTCGGGACGGTGGTGCGGTCGCGTACCGACCGGAGAATCGCGGCCGTGCGGTCGAATAGGGCAGCGATCGGGGCACGGGGCCCCGCCAACTTGACGACCAGCCTCGCCGACGACCCGGCCAGCCGCACCAGGAGGACGGCGTAATCGTCATGCCGCCGCGCGACCCAGATCTGCGTCGCGACCGCCGTCGTGCCCAAGACCTGTCGCAGCAGGTGGCCCAGGTCGGACGCCTCCGCTGGCGATAACGGTCCGGGAGCCCCGGGGTCTGTCCGCGACACGATGCCTCCCGAGGTCTGGACGGCGGAGCGTCAAGACAGTCTATTCCTGTGCCGAGCGAGCACGAGCGACCGGGTTGGCACAAGACCGACGTGTCACTCCCGCCGTTGGGTGGCCTCGATGCGGTCCAGGCGGTCGTTGATCCGGCGCAGTTCGGCGATCACCGCGCTTTCCTGTTCCTCGACGAAGAGGGCCGCCAGCGACGCCGTGATGACGCCGAA
>CADCWH010000332.1 GCA_902806395.1 uncultured Thermomicrobiales bacterium
CGCGGCTGATCCGGGACTTGATCGTGCCGACCGCGGCACCGGTAATCACGCTGGCCTCATCGTAGCTGACCCCGTGGATGTCGATCAGGACGATGGCCGACCGTTGGTCGAATGGGAGTGCCGCCAAGGCGCGCTCGAGGCGGGCACTGAGGTCGGCCCGCGCAGCGTGCCCCTCCGGGTCCTCTGACTCGACTTGGCTGCTCCAACGTGGTTCAACCTCGACCGCGTCGTCGTCGAGCGATCCGGTCGGGCGGCGGGCCCGGGAGCGCAGCAGGTCGTAGCACCGGTTGGTCGCGATCTTGAGCAACCAGGGCCGGACGAGCCCGCCGTTCCACCCACCGGAGGATTGCCAGGCCCGGACAAATGTGTCCTGGGTGGCGTCTTCAGCCGAGGACGCCTCCCCGAGCAGCCGATAGCAGACCGAGAAGACGACCCGCTCGTGGCGCTCGACCAAGGCATTGAAGCTTGGCAGGTCTCCCGCGCGGGCGGCGACCATCAGAGCATGGTCATCGTCCCGCTGGGAATCGTCGCGGATGAGGGGCGCGGCGGAGTCGGCCAGCTCGGCGGACTGACGGTCCCAGCGGAGACGGAGTCGCCGGCGGAGCACGTCAGCTTCCAGAATCCGGGGACGCTTCGGGCGTCATGGTGACGTGAGCGCCACGCGCTCCAGCACGCCGGGATTCGCCACGACGGCGGGTCGGCGACCCAGCAGGGCCAACATCACCGAGGCGAACGTCTCGTCGCGCACGACCTGGGTCGATCGTTCCGAATAGTAGGCGCTATGCGGAGTCAGGATCACGTTCGGCAGGCTGTACAGCGCGGAGTCGGACGGCAGAGGCTCCGGGTAGGTGACATCGAGGGCGGCGCCGGCGATCGTGCCGGACTGGAGGGCCTCGACGAGGGCCGGAAGATCCACGATCGGTCCTCTGGCCGTGTTGACGACGTAGGCCGTCGGCTTCATGAGTGACAGCATCGCCCCGTTCACCAGGCCGCGAGTGTCGGGAGTGAGCGGACAGTGGATGGTTACCATGTCCGACCGCGCGAACAGTTCGACCAGCGACACGGGCTCGGCCCCGTCGGTCTGGACGGCTTCCGGCTCGAGGTGCGGGTCGTGGACGATGAGGGTCAGGCCGAACGCTTTGGCCCGATGTGCGACGGCCCGTCCGATCCGGCCGAAGCCGATGATCCCGAGGGTGCTCTCCCGCAGGGCCGGAACCGGCTGTGCGAGGAGTGAGCGGGTCGCGCTGCGGTGGACGAGCCATTCACCCCTGCGAAGACTCTTGTCCAGGGCGACGATCTGGCGGTTCAGGGCCAGGATCATCGATAGGGCATGATCGGCGACTTCGTCCGTGCAGTAGGCGGGGTAATGGGTGACGACCACGCCGCGCTCTGAGGCGGCATCGAGGTCGACATTATCAAGGCCAACCCCGTAGCGCCCGACGACCCGAAGCCGGGGAAGACGGTCGAGGAGGGCGGCCGAGACCGGTTCCAGAGTGCTGAGCATGATAGCGTCGGCCGAAGCGCCCTCGCGGACGATGTCGTCGTCGGTCCGGGCCGCGGTGCCGCGGATCGTGACCTGGACCCCCGGGAAGCGGGTATCCAGGAGCGCCCGCTCGTGCTCGAGCGAGTCGCGGTAGCGGTTCGCGGTCATCACGATCTCGAAATGGTCTGACATCGGGATCCCCGTCAGTGTTCGCGCGATCCGGTTCCCCGCCAGGCGCACCCTATCCGGGCACTCGCGGGGAGGACGCCCCCATGATCGCATAGCGACGATGTGGCCACGGGCGACCCTGCCACCAAGCCACGCGAACAGACTGACGGACACACGAGACCCGGTACCGTTGGGTACCGGGTCTCGTGTCAGCCAACCCTGGGGTTGTAGTGGTGAGACCCCGGCGGGGAGGGGAGGAGATCGCGAGCGATGAGTCCAGACCCGACCTCGGCGTCCCGCTTCGGGAGACCAGATCTGGACCCGCCACCGACCGGAGCGTTTCGGCGAGGCTCCCGACATCGCCCCACGCCGCTCGGACCCGGTCGTGCTCACCTACCCGTTTCCCTCGCCCCGCCGGAGTGTACGTACACCATAGTCGGGTGCGATGAACCTGTCAAGTGGTTTCCGGACCGGCGGGCCTGGCGCGATCCGACCGGGAGTCTGGTGTGACCGTTAGAATGGCATGTCAGGGCGGGAGGTCCGCCGCATGGGTGGACCGGAGAGCGAGGGCTCGACGTGGATTTCATGCTGGTAGGGACCGGCCTCGGCGCACTGTCGCTGGTGGTCAAGACCATGCTGCAGTGGTGGGAGTCCACCCTGTCCGGTCCCGTCCCCGAGGCGACGCCGTGGGCCGTGCGCGCAGCTCGCCGGGGCCGAGCCAGACTGTTGTCGGTGGCGATCCGGATGGCCATCATCGCCGGGGTCACGCTCCTCGGCACGGTGGCCCTGCTCCTGCTGATCGGGGCTTCGGACCGGACAGGGCTCCTCGTGATTGGATTTGAGATCGCTGGCCTGGTCCTCGGTTTCGGCTATTGGGTATTCCTGATCAAGTTCCCCGCCTGGCGTCCCCACCGGCCGCGGCCGACATCACCTCAGCGGACCCGTCGGGAGCGCTTTCGATAGCGTGGCGACGAGCCGGCTGATCTACGCGTGTAGCCCTTGGCACATCGGTTGCATATGACGAGGGCGGACTGGGCTTCGTCACCGGTGACGGTGAACCCAGGCGCAGAGGACCGCAAGGTACGGGAGAGTTGTACAGTGGAAATCATTGGCTGGATCATCGTCGGCCTCGTCGCAGGCTGGCTGGCAGGAGTGATCAC